>CANQTM010000041.1 GCA_947626825.1 uncultured Bacilli bacterium
TCATGTATCTTTTGTTTCACAATCTCTGCCATATTTCTTTCCCTCCCTGATGGCAACAGATACACTTATATTTTAACTTTTTTGAAGTTAATTTTGGAATTGTTTTATTTTTGAAGTTAAAATTTTAATTAAGTACTTAAAAAATGTATAAATTATAAATGTGAATTTATAAATTTGGTATTGACTATTTTCAATAACAATCATATAATTTTCTTAATTTGAGACTTAGTCTTAAATTGAAAGGATTTATTCATGAAATACCAAACTAAGCAAAAGTCAATCATCTTGAATTATTTGAAAGAAAATGAAAATTGTTTATATTCTGCAAAACAATTACAACAAATATTTAAAGATGAAGTTTCTAAAGCCACATTATATCGTTATTTAGATGAATTATATAACGAAAATATTATTAATCGTTATTTTAATGAACAAACAAATAATTATGAATATTTATATGTAGCAAGTAAACTTGATTGTCAACACCATCTACATTTTAAATGTAGTAAATGTGGTAAACTATATCATTTAAAAAATGCAATTACAAATGAACAATTTTTAATTGATTTTAGTCATTCATTAATATGTGGTTTATGTGTTTCATGTCAAATTATTCACTAATATGAATTTATTATCAACAATATTAGATGCTTTATTTGATACATTTAAAGTTTTTGTTGTAGTCTTTATTATCTATATTATTTTTTCATTTATTGAAGGAAAAATAACAAAAAGTTTTGAAAATAAAAAGAAATTTTCACCATTAATTGGTGCTTCAATTGGTCTTATACCACAATGTGGTTTTTCAATTGTTACTGCTGATTTATATAAGAAAAAATATGTTACCTTAGGAACATTAATTGCCGTTTTTATTGCATGTTCAGATGAAGCAATACCAATAATTTTATCTTATCCTAATAAAATATATTTAATTATTCCATTATTAGCAACGAAATTTATAATTGCAATTTTATCAGGTTATATTATTGATTTTATTGCTTATAAACAAGAAATAAAAAAACATGATAACTTAAATAAAATTCAAATTCATAGTGGCTGTTGCCATCATGATATTGAAGATCATGATGAAGAAAGTAAAATTAAAAAACATTTATTACATCCACTAATTCATTCACTTAAGATATCATTTTATGTTTTAATTGTTAACTTAATTTTTGCCTTAATTATTTACTTTTTAGGTGAAAATACTATTAAAAATTTTTTAAATCAAAACATTTATTTAACTCCATTATTTGCTTCTATAGTTGGGCTTATTCCAAATTGTGCAACTTCTGTAATTATAACTGAACTATTTGTCACATCATCATTATCATTTGGGGCCACAATTGCTGGACTTTGTTGCAATGCAGGCCTTGGTCTAATATTTCTTTTTAAGGGAAAAGAAATAAGTTTTAAAAAAGTTATAGCAATATCTTTTCTTTTATTTGCTATAAGTCAATTATTTGGTTATTTTATTTTAATGATTGAATTACTTTTTTAAAGAATTTAAATATTTTTCATGAGCAATTTCAATTCCAAATCTAACTTTGATAACACATGTATTATCTAAAGGATATATTAGATATGAATCAGTTGCATTATGAACTTCAAAAGCAGCATCTTTTCTATTACCCTTAACAGAAAAAGTAACATGAATTAAAGAATTTAATTTTTCATTATATTCAAAATCAAAAGGTTTATTATCTTTAGTTTGACCATGGATAGTAATACCTTTTTCATTTTGAATGGCAGTACCTAATGCATAGTTATGGTCAAATCCTTTTTTGGCATTTATAAAACGAGAAATCTTAACAGGAAATGATAAATAAAAATTATTATTATAAATTTCTTGACTAACTACTTCTTTTTGATATTTAAACCATTGTCCAATATTTTCAAAAATAGTTTGACCATTTTTATTATGCAAAATTGAATATTCATCAATTTCATAATTTGCATTGCAATTATTACATTTTATAAAATTATTTTCTCCATAAATAGTATTTTGTTTATGGCAATTTGGACAATAAAATAAAATTCGATTAATATTTTGAGCTTTATTGTTACTTATTATTTTAATATGATTATCTTTTTGATATTTATATTCATCATATTCAAGATATTCATTAATTCTTTGTTGAATGATAGATTCAGATAATAAACTAACTTCATTTTGATCAACAACCATTTTGGCATCTAAAAATAAAGGAACTTTTTTATTTATTTTTTCATTATTCCAACGTGGTGATCTCAAATATCCACCATATTCATGTAAAACAACAACAGGAACATTTGCAAGTTTAGCTAATTTTCCTAAATTTTGTTCATAACTATTAGTAACACCTGCAAATGAAAAAGTTGCTTCAGGATAAATAGTTACAATATTTCCTTTTTTTAATAAACGAACAATTGTTCTAACTAGAGTCATGTCTTGAAAATGAACTTTTTTAGGAAGACATCCCATATGTCTCATTATCCATTCTTTACCTATAAATTCATCAATACTTGAAATAAAATATGAATGTCTTGGCCCCAAAAATTTAATCAAAAGTTTAAAATCAGAAAAACTTAAATGATTGGCTATAATTAGACAACCGCCTTTAATTTTTTTAAAATTTTCTTTTTTAATTTTATATTTTGTTCTTAATAAGGCAAAAAAAGCAATAATTTTTAATAAAACAAAAATATAAAAAGGTGCCTTAATTGGCTTTTTATGAAAATCAAATGGTTTTTCGATTTGTTTTTTATTCATTTTTTATTCCTCATTTAATTGGTTCACCTAACATCTTTATTTTAGCATTATACATTTTTTTAAACAAGAAAATTGATAAAAGTAAAGCTACAATTTCAGCAATTAAAAAAGATAACCATACCAAATTTAAATTTTTTGTTAAAGCAAATAAATAAGCCACAGGTAATAAAACAATAAGTTGTCTAACAATAGAACATATCATTGAATATAAGCCATTTCCTAATGCTTGAAACATTGACATTATAACAATACAAAATGCTGCTATAAGAAAACTTGAAGAAATTATTCTAAGGCAAGGAACACCAACTAAAGCCAAATTAGAAGCAACATCATCATTTTCTGCAAAAATTGCTAATAATTGTTCTGGTATTAATAAAAACATAGCTGTACCAAATAACATCATTACAAAAACAATGATTAAAGAATATTTCATTGCTTGCATCATTTTTATTTTATTTTTGGCGCCATAATTATATGCCACAATAGGAACTAGTGCGTTATTTAAACCAAATATTGGCATAAAGAAAATTGAATTTAATTTAAAATATAACCCAAAAACTGTCTGTGGTAAATCAAGATATAATTGTTCAGTATTTGGAATTTTTTCATTATAAAAAACAAGCAATACTTTATTAAATAAAAATGTTAATATTGATGAAATTGCAGACATAACAGCTGAAGGAATACCAATATATAAAACTTCTTTAACAATATGCCAATCAATTTTCATAATGTTTTTATTTATTTTAAGTTCTTTATTGTAAATAAAATTTAAAATCATACCAATAATAAAACTTGCAAATTGGCCAATTAATGTTGCAATTGCAGCACCATCAATTCCAAGTCTAGGAAAAATTCCATATCCAAAAATTAAACATGGATCTAAAATGATGTTAATAACAGCTCCAACACCTTGAGCAACCATTACTAAAAATGTTTTTCCAGTTGATTGTAACAAACGTTCAAAGAAAATAGAAAAAATAATACCTAAACTTCCTATACATATATATCTTAAATATGTTTTTCCATATTGAATAACAGAAACATTATTAGAAATTATATTCATATAAGGATTAATTAGAAAAATACCTATTGCTAAAAACAATAAATATATAATTAGCATTATATAGCAACCATTTATAGCAGTTTGTGAAGCTTTATTAATATTTCTTTCACCTAATGATTTTGACAAAATAGCATTAATACCAACACCAATTCCTGTTGAAAAAGCAATTATTAAATTTTGCATTGGCCAAGCAAGACCAACAGCAGTTAAGGCATCGTATGAATAATTACCAACAAAAATACTATCAACAACATTATATAATGATGAAATAAGCATTGAAATTATCATTGGTAAGGCCATTGTAATTAAAAGTTTAAATATAGGCATAGTACCCATTTTATTTTCTTTAGTTAATTCCATTAACATCACATCCTTTAACAACCTACATATTATAATAAATTTTTTATATATTTTCTATAAAAATAAATAATTTTTAAAAATGATTTTCTTGTGATTTTTAGGACTTTTAAGTGTTTTTTAACAATTTTAGTGATTTTTAGTGACAAAAAATATATTGACTATTTATTTTATTTTATCTAAAATAAAATTGTCAAAAGACAAAGACGATGAAAGGATTTATTATGGCAAAGGGAACAGTAAAGTGGTTTAATGCTGAAAAAGGCTGGGGCTTCATTCTTGATGACGAATCTCACCATGATATTTTTGTTCATTACTCTCAAATCAAAATGGATGGTTACAAATCTCTTGAAGAAAAAGCTGTCGTTGAGTATGATATTGAAGTTGATGAAAATACTGGCAAAGAAAGAGCTAAGAATGTTGTTGTTTTAGAAACATCTTCAAAGTAATTTCAGCAATGGTAGCAATTCAAATTCGAATTGCTTTTTTTATACCCTAATGATATAATTTTTTTGGAGGGCGAAATGTTTATGCAGAAAAATCATTATAATATGAGTGGATATGTTATGACAGTAATTTATTCAGTTGTCAGTTTATTTGCTTCATTTTCATATCAACTTCGTGCTTATACTTTAGATTCATATGTTTATCAAAATCGTGTTTTCTTTTATTATTGTTCTTCATTTTTATTTTTCTTTAGCATTTTTTCAACTGTTTTAGGAGCATTTCAATTAATTAAATACACTTCATCATCAAATGTAAAAAATGCAAGTAATGATCTAAAACTTATTTCCATAATTCAATTAGTTTTTGCTAGTTTAATGCTTTTACTTAATATAACATCATTTTTTATTTGTGACATTGAAAATGATGCATTCTTCATTACGTTAATTATTATTTTAATTATTTTCCAAATAGTTTCTATGATATTTGTTATTTATGGCCTTGCTCATAATAATAAAAATTCAACTGAAACTTATTTGAATAGTTTTGAAGAAATAATTAAATTAAAAAATGAACATTTCATTTCTGATGAAGAATATGAAAAAAGAAAACAAGAAATATTAAAAAATTTAAAATAAAATACCATTTTTATATTATTTTATTTGGCATGTCATAATTTGTACTTGCAAATTGCTTATATTTTTTGTAAAATATAAGAGCGCTTGTAGGAGAGTGGATTTATGAATAGAAAAGCAAAAAATATTATATTTTGGACTGTTGTTGGTATATTAATTTTTATATTTATAATTTGTTTAATATTTGGTTGTATTAGAACAATTTTCGGCGCAGGTAGTGCAGTATACAATAGTGCTGCTAAAGTTATTTCAGCATTTGGATTGAATAAATCTGATTTCTTTAAATGGTCACCATTTGTATGTATTGGTGCTGGCTTAGTTTTAAGTTTCCTTTTTTACAAAAAATTTAATAATAGAATTAATTAAAATCTTCAATCTGAAGATTTTTTTTAACAATAAAAATTGGGAGTGATAAAATGAAAAAAGTTAAAGCAATTATTAAAGATAAAAATACAATTTTGTTAGATGAAGATGCAAATAAAGGAGATTATATTGATTTATCAGATCTTGAAGATATTGATTATTCAAATATAATTGAACAAATCGAAAAAGGGCAAGATAAAATTTATAAAGAAAAATTAGAAGATCAAAAAAAGAATTTAACTATAAAATATCAAAGCGATTTACAAAATCAAAAATATGAAAACGATAAAAAATTAATTGAAGAAATATCTAAAATTAAAAGTAATTATGAAAAAGACATCAATGATTTAAAAAATCAAATTGCCCAATTTGAAAATACAAAAACCATTGAACTATTAAAATTAGAACAAAGTAAAAATAATGAAATCACTTCATTAACAAATAGTAAAAATGAAGAAATTTTTAAATTAAAAAATCAAATTAACATTCTAAATGAAGAAAAAGATAATGTCATTAAAAATGCCAATTTAAAAAATGAAAAAGATTTAGCAGAATTAAAAACGCAACATGAAAAAGATTTAGCATCATTAAATGACAAATTACATGAAAAAGATGAACAATATAATTTATTATTAAGACAAAAAAGCATGTTAAATGTTAAACAAACTGGTGAAGATTTAGAAACTTGGTGTGACAATGAAGTTAAATCTTACATGCAAAATGGTTTTTTAAATTGTAAATGGTATAAAGATAACCAAATAATAAAAGATTTTGAAGAAACTAAGGGTTCAAAAGCTGATTATATTTTTGAAATTTATGCTTCAAATAAACATCTTGAAAATGAATTACTTTCTACTGTAGTTTTAGATATGAAAGATGAAAATCCTGATTCTGTTAATAAAAAAACAAATGCCTTTTATTTTAATCAATTAGAAAAAAATCGTCAGAAAAAGAAAGGAACATATGCAATTTTAGTTTCAAATCTTGAAAATGATAAAGTAAATGATATTCCGATTTATAAAGTTTTAGAATATGAAAATATGTATGTTGTAAGACCTGCTTATTTAATGACATTTTTAAATATGTTGGTTTCGTTAATAAATCGTTTTAAAGATTTGGTTTTAAAAGATTATGATTATAATGTCAGCATCAAAAACATTAATGAATTAACTCAATCATTTACTGAATTAAAAGAAACATATCTTGATAAACCATTAGATGTTTTAAGAAAGAACATAGATGAAATAAAGAAAAATAATGAAAATATTATTAAAGCTTCACAAAACATAAATGAACTAACTGATAAAATAATTAAAAATTATATAGATTCAATTAATGAAAAACTAAATAAATTCTCAATTAAAATTGATCACGAATACAAAAAGAATCCACTTTAATGGATTCAAAATGTTACAACTATAGCCTCATATGGCTCTAGTTTATTAATATTATCTAAGTATTGCTTATTATAATTAGAAAGCAATACTTTTTTAATTTTAAATGGTAAATTAATTGTTTCATTATGTTCACGCATATTACAAATAACTGCTATATGAACATCATTTAAATTTCTTGTATATATAAATAGATTTTTCTTTTCAACATCTATTGCTTTAAAATCACCATATACAAAAGTTTCACAATATTTTTCATCTTTACGTAATAAAATAAGTTTTTTATAAAAATTGTATATTGAATTTTCATCAGATAATTCTTGTTTAGCATTTATTTGTTTGTAATTTGGATTTACTTTCAACCATGTTTTATGACCATTATTAAATCCTGCATTAACACTATCATCCCATTGCATTGGCGTTCTATTATTATCTCTTGCTTCTTGATTACAAGCTTTTAAAAAATCTTCTTCACTCATTACTTTTTTATCTAAAACATAATCTTTATAAAAGCCATGAACTTCAACATCATCATAATCATTAATATCATCAATTTTTATATTAGTCATTCCAAGTTCTTGACCTTGATAAATAAATGGAGTACCTTTTAGTAAATAATTCATAACTGCTATTTCTTTAGCCGATTTTTCATAATAATTAATATCACCAAATCTTTGAATACAACGGCCTAAATCATGGTTTTCAACAACTAAAGCATTCCAAGATTTATCATTTAAACCTTCTTGATATTTGATTAATGTTTTTTTGACAAATTCCATATCAATTGGTTTTGGTGAAAATTTACCAAATTTTGTAAAATCACATGTTGAACTTGTGCATTCAAATTGAAATACCATATCCAATTCTTCTTTTTCAGGACTTGTAAAATCAATTGCAGTATCTAAATTTCCCCATGCTTCACCTACTGTAACAATATCATAATTTCCATATGATTTTTTATATAATTCATGAACTTTTTGGTGTAATGTTGGACCATATGCTAAAATGTTTTTAAAAATTTCTTTACCAATTAAATGAATAACATCAAAACGAATACCTTTTATACCTTTATCAAGCCAATAATTAATACATTTAGCCATTTCCTCCATTACTTTTGGATTTTCCCAATTTAAATCAGGCTGTTCTACTGCAAATTCATGAAAATAATATTGTTTTGAATTAGGTTCGTATTCCCATGCTGAACCACCAAATGTTGATTGTAAATTATAAAGGGGTTTATCACTCCAAATATAAAAATCTCTATATGGATTGTCTTTACCTTTCAATGCTTCTTGAAACCAAAAATGTTCAGAAGATGTATGATTTGCTACAATGTCCATCATAATATACATATTTCTTTTTTTACATTCAGCAATTAAAATATCCATATCTTCATTATTGCCAAATAAACTATTAACTTCTAAATAATTTGCAACATCATAGCCATTATCTTTCATAGGAGATTTGTAAAATGGCGTTAGCCATAAAATATCAACACCTAAATTTTTTAAATAATCAAGTTTACTAATGATACCTTTTATATCACCAATACCATCATTATTGGCATCCATGAAACTTTTTGGATAAATTTCATAAACGATTTTGTCATGCCACCATTTTTTTAATTTCATGATTGTTCACCTCGTAAAGATTATATACTTTTTTAAGATAAATATCATTATTTTTTTATGAATAATATTTTGTATAATTGCTTACACCCATACCATTAGCTATATCTACTAATTTACGCCAAGTGTTGCAACCTACTATTCCATCAACACTTAAACCATAATACCTTTGAAAATTAATTACCGCATCTTTAGTATTTTTGCCAAATATACCATCAATACTTAAAAATCTTCCCATATTGTTTAATGCATCTTGTAAAATCATTACATATGTATTTTTACTTCCTTGTTTAATAAGTGGAAATCCTGCACTACATGCTGGATTTTTATTTCTTTTATCAAAATGTATCCAAGTAGGAGTTTCTGCTATAGGTTCTACATAACTCCAAACATTTATTTTTCTTGCTAAATTATATAATTCTTTTCTTTTACTATAAGTCCAAATTTGTCCACAATCAAAACATGTTCCAGCATAATGTTGGGATTGACCTGAATGTCCACCTTCAAAAATTCTTTTAAATGCATAACCAACATAAATGCCTTTTTGAAAACGAACACGAGTATTATTAAAAGCAATCATTGTTTTTTTAGTTGTCCATAAAATAGTAGTTCTTGAATTGCTTTTAAATTCTTTAACTATTAAATATTTATTATTGATATATGGCATTGGATCACCAAAAGATCTATTATATTTTTCGATATTATTAGTGTCTTCATTGTAAACTAATATTAGCATAACATCACCTAATAAATTTTATGAAAGTGGTCTCTAACATATTAATATATATTGAAATTTAATATTATAATTAATATTAATCACCAATTAAATATAAATATTTAGTCTTTAATTTTATTATGAAATGTTGTATACTAAGAAACGAAATTGAGGACGTGATATTGTGAAATTAGAAAAAGTTGAAAAGTTTCGTAAATTTGTTAAAGTTACGCAATTGGTTGGAATGATTGTCATCGTTGTCGTTGGTATGGCATTATTATATTTTTTTGGTATTAGAAATAGCGAAGGTGTTTTTTCTCCAAATTCTGCATATATTATTGCTGCTGTTGTAGTTATAATGTTTATGTTTTTAACATTTGTTGGCTCACCAATGCAAAACAAACTATTGAAACTTATTATTTTAACTTCATTAAATGGTCTTGTTAGTGATGTCACTTTTAATAAAAAGAAGGGATTTCAAAAATCTAGCTTTGAAAAATTAGGACTTGTTTCTCAAAAATTTGGACAATATGGCTGTAGTGATTATTATAGTTTTATTTATAATGATTCATTAATTGAATCTACAACTGTTAGAGCTTTTGATGAAATAAAAGTAAATAGACCTACAGGAAAAAAAGGTAAAATAAAACAAGTCAAAGAGACAGTTAATTATTTTTTTGGAAGAGTATATATAATACCATATACAAGTAATGTGAAATTTAATATTTATGGTAAGAAAATTGCAGATGTTTCTCGTAGAAAAGAACTCGCATATAGCGAATATAAAAATGAATATCCAATTAAAGTTAAAAAATATTCGGATGCTTTTGAAATCTTTTATAGTGAACAAAAGCCAGATATTAATATGTCTATTATTTTAGATCGTTTATTAACTTTAAAGATCCAATCTAAAGGTGCAATATCTTTATTTGTTAGAAATAATAAAATTATATTATGTATTGATAATTCTCATTATTATCAAGAAGTTGAAATTAAAAAGCCAATTGATAGAGATCTTATTAAAGAATATAGAAAAGATGTTTCTACAGTTTTAACATTTATTAATTCTATAAACATATTAGATAAAAAGGAGACTGAAGTTTGATTATGGAAGAAAATGTTAGAGTTTTTGCTTTAGGTGGACTTGATGAAAATGGTAAATCATTATATGTAGTTGATTATAATTCACAACTTTACGTTTTTGATGCAGGTCTTAGATATCCTGAAGAATCTTTACTTGGAATTGATGTTATTTTACCAGGTTATCAATATTTAATTGATAATAAAGATAGAATTAAAGGTATTTTTCTTACTCATGGTCATGATGAAAACATGGGAGCTTTGCCATTTATTATAGAAGAAATGAATTTAGATGTTGATGTATATGGTACTAATTTTACAATTTTATCATTATATCAAACAGCTGAAAGATTTAATAAAGACATTCACATTGCCCATTTTCATGTAATTAATGGTAACCAATCTTTTTTAGTAAATGGTATGAAAATACATGCATTTAGTGTAACACATGGCGTTCCTAATTCATGTGGTTATGCTTTAGAAACTGAAAATGGATTAATAGTTTATAGTGGTGATTTCATATTAGATTTTTCTGAAAAACCACCTTATGATACTAATTTAGCAAGAATAACTGAAATTGCTAAAAAACCAACATTATTGTTACTTGCTGAATCATACAATTCAACTTATGAAGGTTATGTGACACCAAATCACCATTTAACTAGACGCTTAAATTCAATTTGTGATGAAGTTAAAGGAAGAATATTTATTTCAATTTATGGGCAAACTGTTATCCAATTACAAGAAATAATTAACTGTGCTAAAGAAAATAAAAGAAGAATATTTTTATATACAAGACAAGTTAGAGAAACTATAAAATTACTAAAAGATGAAATCGCTAATTTTTCTTTACCTGATAATATTATTACTCAAAATATTTTTGAACATGATTGCATTGTTGTAGTTAGTGAACTTGGCAATAAAGTTGTTGAAGTCTTAAATGAAATAGCAATGGCAAATGACACCGAAAAATCATTAAAAATAACTGCAGAAGATGCTTTTGTAATTGCTTCACCTGCTCATGCTGGTACTGAATTATCTTTTGCAAGAATACTTGATAAATTATATAAAACAGATGCTATGGTTTATAATATTTCAAAAGATTATGTTACAATGCATGCAGGCACTGAAGATTTAAAAACATTACTTGCAATTTTTAAACCAAAATATTATATGCCTGTACGTGGTTATTACAATAAAATGGTAGAGAATGCACGTCTTGCATTAAGTCAAGGTTACAACCACAATAATATTTTAGTTTATGATAATGGAATGGTTGTTTCATTTAAAGATGGAGAATTAACTAGAGCATTTGAAACAATACCTGCAGATGAAATAATGGTTGATGGTATTGGAATTGGCGATGTTGAAAATGTTGTAATAAACGATCGTAGAAAATTGCAACAAGATGGTGTCATGATTTTAGGAATTTCTTTTTCAATGTATACAAGAAAAATTGTTGCTGGACCTGATATTCAAATGCGTGGTTTTATTTTAAATAGAAGTGCAACTGCTTTTGTTGAAAAAGTATCTAAATGTTTTTCTGATACAGTTTACGAATTTGTTCAAAAACCAGGTTTAGTTGACTTTACTGAACTTCGTGCTTTATGTAAAGAAAGAGTCCAAACTTTAGTTAAAAATGAAGTTGATCGTGAACCAATGATTTTACCAGTTATAATATCTGTATAAGAGTCTTTGACTCGTAAGCGGTAATTCTCTGTTATAGACATTTAAAAAGATCTAGAAAATATAATAAATTTTAATCTAGATCTTTTTTTG
>CANQTM010000042.1 GCA_947626825.1 uncultured Bacilli bacterium
CATATAGTAAGTATATCTTTAATTTTCATATTATTCCAAAAATTGTTACTAAATTCGGGAAATCTTAAATTGGGAACATAAGACAGAAAAATATCACAAAGGTTCCCAATTTGAGATTTCCAAAATATTCAAATACTATAAAAAAATGGAAATGCTCTGATTTCTTACAATTTTTCACAACTAATTCACTTTCATGGAGCCAACTTAGTTATATAAATAAATCAAATTTATTAAATATTCATTATGGATTAATTCATACTGGTGCTCCAACATTAATAAATTGTGATAAATATCAATTGCCATATATTCAATCAGAATTTAAAAATTTTACACTTTGCAAAAATGGTGATATTGTTTTTACTGATGCTTCAGAAGATACAAAAGATATTTGCAAAACTATTGAATTAGTTAATGTTTCGAATTTTAATGTTGTTTCTGGTTTGCACACAATTCATGCTAGAGATATAAAAAATTTAACTACATTAGGATTTAAAGGTTATCTTTTTTCATCATATAATTTTCATAAGCAAATATGTAGACTTACTCAAGGAACAAAAATATTTTCAATTAATATAAATAATTTTAAGAATTTATATGTTGGAATTCCTAGTTTTGAAGAACAGCAAGATATAGTATCATTATTAAGTAAAATTGATGAAAGAATTGAAACTCAAAGCAAAATCATTAAAGATTTGGAAATCTTAAAAAACCTAATTATGGATCAATTATTAACAGAAAAATATTTTGATGAATTATCATTAAAAGATTTAACAAAATTTAATTATGCTAGAATAATTAAACCATCAGAAATGAAAGAATTTCAAGGCGAAAGATTGTATTTATCTACTTCCTCAATAGATAAAAATGGAATAATAAATTTCGAATGTAAAATAAGTTATTCAAATAGGCCAAGTAGAGCATCTATGGTTCCGTTTAAAAATAGCGTTTGGTTTGCAAAAATGAAAGATACACTTAAAGTTTATAAATCTGAAAATGATGATGAAACAAAATATATTCTATCAACAGGTTTTTATGGTTTACTTTGTAACGAAAATAAAATTAATTCTGATTGGTTATTAGAAATATTTAGATCAAATTATTTTAATAATCAAAAAAACAAATTTTCTGAAGGGAGTTCAATGGCTGGAATAAAAGATAATCAATTGGAAGATATCAAAATAAAAGTTTTTAAAGATAGGCAATTAGAGTCATATTATTGTACTTTATTTAATTTAATAAATAACAAAATTAAAATTGAAAATATTTTATTAGAAAAATATAAAGATCAGAAAAAATATTTGCTTGCTAATATGTTTATATAAACATGTTCTGTAAAAGATATGCTTTTTGTTTTTTATAAAGTTCAAGAATATCTTGTTCATTTTTTAATTTAATATATAATTTTTTAATGCAATTTGCATCCTTTTTTTGAGTTTCAATACTTGGCAATTTAAATGTAATATTAGATAGCTCTTTATAATCAAATTCAAAATTTCTTCTAGTTGATTTCCTAGTTATATATTTTTTTATTAAGGAAAAATAGTTGATAGCAAAATAGTAAAAAAACAACGTGTTAACAATTGAATTATTAATTCTATATGTTTTATAAATAGGACTACAACATCCAGTAATATCAATCGAAATCCCAATTTCTTCAATTCCAATTCCTAAAATTAATGTGTTAGGTTCAAAAATGATATGTGATTTCGTTGAATAAATAGGTTCATTATCAATGAATTTTATTCCATTTTTCCCAATTGTATATTGTTGTAAATGCAAAGTATTCAATTTCTTATAAGCTAAAAATAATTCATTAAAACTATATTCTTGATGTTTAGAATATAAATTAATATAAGTACTAAAAAGTTTATTTTTAATGTAATTAATTTGAAGTATTAAATCTTTAATGATTTTGCTTTGAGTATCAATTCTTTCATCAATTTTAGTTAAAAAATTAACTACTTTTTGTTGCTCATCCAAATTAGGTAAATAAATTTTACTTTTTTCTAATTTATCAAAGAAAAAATAACTTCTAACTCCACCTTCTTGTGTTTTTAAAATGTTTTTATTAAATTTATTAGTTTTAATAAAATTAAACAAATATTTTGGCAAAATAATTCTTTTACATTTAAAACATACATAAAGTGAAGAAATAATTCCCTTTTCATCTTTAAACAAACCAATGGAACCTACATTTAATCTTGCAGGATTATATGCTAATTCATTTTTATAAATCACTTTATATCCTTCTTTAGAAGATTTTGTATAGGATGCCTCTTCCCATTGCTCTTTTTGAGTAACAAATCCTGATATATTGTTTATAGAATAAGGTACTAATTTTTTTTCTTCTAAATTGACTCTTTTGCCAGATTGAATAATTGTTTCTCCAATTGTTTTTAAAATATATTCACCAGAGAATTCAGGAAATCTTAAATTGGGAACATAAATACCATATAATCTCCAAAAAAGACAATTAATACTAAAATATTATATTGGGCTATTCTGGGAGGAAAAATGACAAAATTAAAATTTATTGATGTTGCAAATGATTGGAAATTAGAGAAAAAACAATATGTTAAATTATCAACTTATTCAGCTTATTGTTTGTTGTGTGATAATCATCTAATTCCAGCATTTGCGGAACTATATGATATTACAGAACCAATAGTACAAACTTATGTGTTAAATGAACTAAAAAAAGGACTTAATGAAAAAACAATTAAAGATATTTTGATTGTTTTAAAAATGATACTGAAATTTGGCGTAAAAAATAATTTTATGGAATTTCATCAAATTGATATAAGATTTCCAACAAATCATGAAAGAAAAATTGTTGAAGTTCTTACCAAAGATAATCAAAAAAAATTGATGAATTACTTATATCAAAATTTTACATTTAAGAACTTAGGTATTTTTTTATGTTTAAGTACAGGGCTAAGAATTGGTGAAATATGTGCCCTTAAATGGGAAGATGTTGATATGAGTGAAAAAGTTATTAAAGTTAGACATACTATACAAAGAGTATATATTGCAGATGACACTAACAAAAAATATACTAAGTTGCTTGTTGGAACTCCTAAAACTAAAGAATCAACTAGAGATATTCCTTTATCAACAGATTTAGTAAAAATTTTTAATCCATTAATTAAAGTTGTTAATAAAGATTACTATATTTTAACAAATGATATTAAGCCAACTGAGCCTAGAACATATCGAAATTATTATAAAAAAATTTTAAAAAAATTAGAAATACCTGATATTAAATTTCATGGACTAAGACATAGTTTTGCAACTAGATGTATTGAGGCAAATGGCGATTATAAAACTGTCAGTGTTATTTTAGGACATTCAAACATTTCAACTACATTAAATTTATATGTTCATCCAAATAAAGAACAAAAGAAAAAATGTATTGATAAAATGTTAAAATCATTATAAGAATTAAACTATAAGCGCTTTTTAAGCATGAATAGCCTGCTTATAGATAATAATTTCTTGCTATAATACCAATTTCAAATATATAATATTTGTAAAGAAAAAAGGAAATGAAAATATGACCAATACTTTAGATGATTTTGAATATGAAGGTACTTATCCTAATATTACTTTAAAAAAATATAAATATAATCATGATGAAGATCAAAACAAACAAATAGTAACCATCCCAGATGGTGTAACATGTATTGCTAGATCTTGTTTTGAAGGATCAAAGTTAACAAGTCTTACTTTTAATTCAACTTTAAAAGTTTTAGATTATGGATCTTTTTATTTTACAAATGGTAATTGTCCAATTTATTTACCTGAATCATTAGAAGAAATTGGTGCTAATTGTTTTTTATATAATTGTGCTAGTGAAATTATCTTTCCAACTAATTGTAAAATTAAAACAATTAATGAAAAAACTTTTTATGGTTGTAAAATTAAAAATATGATTCTTCCTAATAATTTAGAAGCCATTAAAAATAATGCTTTTGAAAACTGTCATGAACTACGTTATGTCTATATTCCTAAAACTATTAAAGAAGTTGCTGAAAATGTTTTTAAAGATTGCCATCAAGATTTAGTTATTTGTTTAGAAAGTTCTTTACATGATGGTTTTTGTCAATATGATGAAAATAAAGAAACTATAGTAAAACAAGTAATTGCAGGATGGGATTATCACACTCATGTTGGTGATCCTGACCTTGAAGAAGTTAAAAAAATAATAACAATCCATCACACATGGAATCCTAACAATTACCAAATACTTGAAAATGTTTCTTTAGAAAAATTTTATAAAATGATTAAATAGCCATTGCCTAGTTAATGGCTTTTTATTTAAAAGTATGATAAAATATTGTCAAAGGATGTGAAGTTAAATGAGTCGTTATTTTTCTTTTGAATTATTGCATGTTGATAAAAATTCCAAAGCTCGATGTGGAATTATTCATACACCCCATGGAGATGTTTATACCCCAATGTTTATGCCAGTTGGCACTTTAGCCACTGTTAAATATTTATCACCTGATGAACTTTATGAAATAGGTTCACAAGTAATCTTAGCTAATACATATCATTGTTGGTTGCGCCCTGGAGTTGATGTTGTTAGTAATGCAGGAACTTTACATACTTTTATGAATTATAAAAGACCAATGTTAACTGATTCTGGAGGTTTTCAAGTCTTTTCTTTGGCTGAAAATCGTAAAATTAGTGAAGAAGGTGTTTCTTTTAAATCTCATTTAGATGGCACTCCTTTATTTTTGTCTCCAGAAAAATCAATTGAAATACAAAATAAATTAGGTGCTGATATCATCATGAGCTTTGATGAATGTCCACCATATCCTTGTAGTTATGAATATATGAAACAATCAGTTGAAAGAACATTGCGTTGGGCCAAAAGGGGAAAAGATGCTCATAAAAATGAACAACAAGCTTTATTTGGTATTTGCCAAGGTGGTGAATTTACCGATCTTAGAAAATTTTCTACTGAAGAGACTGTTAAACTTGATTTTGATGGCTATTCAATTGGTGGTACTGCCTTAGGTGAAAGTAAAAAAGTCATGCATCAAATGATTGAAGATACTGTAAGATATTTACCTGAAGATAAACCAAGATATCTAATGGGCGTTGGCACACCTGAAGATCTGTTTGAAGGTGTCTTAAGAGGAGTTGACATGTTTGATTGTGTTTTGCCAACTAGAATTGCTCGTCATGGTTCAGTTATGACAAGTTTTGGTAAAATCAATATTAAAAAGAAAGAATACGAATTTGATTTATCACCTTTAGATAGTAATTGTGATTGTCCAACTTGTAAAAACTATACCAAATCATATCTTAGACATTTATATCGTTGTGATGAAGGTCTTGGAAAAAGATTATTATCATTACATAATTTAAGATTTTTATTGAAATTATCAGAAGATATTCGAAAAGCCATTATGGAAGATCGATTAATTGAATTTAAAAAGGAGTTTATGAAAAAATATGGTCAAGGAACACCAACAACTCTTATTAAGTGATTTTGACTATGATTTACCTAAAGAATTAATTGCTCAAACACCATTACTTAAAAGAGATGAATCAAAATTATTAGTTTTAAATAGAAAAGAACAAACTATTACTGATAAAAAATTTTATGATATCATCGATTATTTTCAAAAAGGAGATGTTTTAGTACGTAATAATTCAAAAGTAATTCCAGCAAGATTATATGGTTATAAAGAAGAAACTAAAGCCCATATTGAATTATTACTTTTAAAGCAACTTGAAAATGATATTTGGGAATGTCTTATTAAAGGTGCTAAAAAAGTTAATAATGGCACCAAACTTATTTTTGATGAACAATTATTACAAGGTGAAGTTATTAATAAATTAAATGACGGTCTATGCCATATCAAATTTATTTATCAAGGCATTTTCAATGAAATATTAGATAAGCTTGGAACTATGCCTCTACCACCATATATAAAAGAAAAACTTAAAGATCAAAATAGATATCAAACTGTTTATGCCAAAGTTGATGGTAGTGCAGCTGCACCAACTGCTGGTTTACATTTTACTAATGAATTACTAGATAAACTAAAAGAAAAAGGTGTCGAAATATTAGATGTTACTTTACATGTTGGACTAGGAACTTTTAGGCCAGTTGAAGAAGAAAATGTTTTAGACCATCAAATGCATGAAGAATTTTATATCATTGATAAAGAAACTGCTAATCGATTAAGTCTAGCTAAAAAAGAACATAGAAGAATAATAAGTGTGGGAACAACTTCACTTAGAACACTTGAAACTGTTTATCAAAAATATCATGATTTTAAAGAAGATTGTGGTTATACCAATATTTTTATTTATCCTGGTATTGATATTGAATCTATTGATGGTTTAATTACAAATTTCCATTTACCTAAATCTACATTAGTAATGTTAGTTAGTGCTTTTGCAACTAAAGATTTTATTTTTAAAGCTTATAAGCACGCAATAGAAAATAAATATCGTTTCTTTTCTTTTGGAGATGCAATGTTAATATTATGAAAAGTTATTATCAAATGCAACTTGATTTATGCAATTATTTAAAAGAAAATAATTTAAAACCTTCATTATTATTACATACTTGTTGTGCTTTATGTTTTTCAAGTGCTTTTATGCAATGCAAAGATTATTTTAACATTACAGTATTTTTTTATAATCCTAATATTTATCCAAGTAATGAATATGAAAAAAGGAAACAAGAAACATTAAGACTTATTGATATTTTTCAAAAAGAATATAATGTTACAATTAATTTTATTGAACAAATTGAAGATTTTAAAACTTATGACGCAAAAAAAGTTCATCAAAATAAATGTTTAGATTGTATTCATAATCGTCTTTTAGTTTCTTATAATTATGCTGACAAACATCATTTTGATTATATAACAACAACATTAACAGTTGGTAGACTTAAAAATTCTATAATGATTAATCAATTAGGTGAAATGTTAGAAAAAAATCATCAGACTAAATATTTCTATTCTAATTTCAAAAAAAATAATGGTATTGGTCTATCACTTGAAATGAAAGAAAAATACCATATCTATGCACAAAATTATTGTGGTTGTGAACCATATTATCAAAAAAATGAAAATTAAATAATTGAGGCAAAGATTATATAATCTTGCCTTTTTTTAATTTAAAAATTAGCATATTTGTTATAAAGAGCATCAATAAAACAATTTGCAATCAATTGCATTCAAGCAGCATTTGGATGTATAGCATCATTTGCATAAGGACGCATTTCAATTCTAGTCATATTGCAATATTTAAATAAATCAACCACTTCAACATTTTCAATTTCTTTAGCAATTTGCCTTATTTTATCATTAAATTTTTCAAGATTTTGAGTATATGTTATTTCATCAATTCCAGTTAAATCATCACCTTTACACCATTTTGAATCACCTGCAATACTTGGAGGAAGTGTGAATAGAAAAACTGTTAAGTTTGGTGAATGAGACAGATAATTTTTAAAAATATTTAACACAATCCTTTTATAAGCATTGTAAAAAGTATCAACTTCAACATTACTTTTACTATTAAAATCATTAGTGCCCATATAGATTGCAACAATTTCAGGATAAATTTCTCCAGTTTGATTTTTATTTTTTTCATTTGGAAATTCAGCACCATAAGTGTTGTCATGAAGTTGTGTACTTCTTTTTAATGTTCCATTATCAGTTATAAAACCACCTGCAAAAGAATTATTTACACATAATTTCATATTTGTTTGTTCTATTGTTGACATCCACCAAGTATCACTTACTGTTGGCACTCCAAGCTTTTCCTTGAAATTGGTTTTGTTATTATATTCATTATCATAAATTCCAGTAATATCATTAAAATATTGCTGTTTGTTGCCAACATCACCATGTCCAACGGCAGGAGTTTTCCATCTTCCATTTTCTTTTATATCTTTATTTTGTGTTTCATATTCATTTGAATATCCTTCATATGTGCTAATACTATCTCCTAATATTGAAGTTTGTTTTCCATCCATTATTTCACGTAATTTTTCAAATTTAGAAGCTTCATTTTCAATACTATTTATTTTTAGAAGTTGGGATTCTTTGGTATGTTTTTCCAAATAATAAATATCAAAAAACATAAAATTATCTATATCAGGATTTCCATCATATGAATGTAAATAATTTCCAACTTTGCCAATAATTCTAAATTTATTTAAATAATCACTATTTACTTGATTAATATTAATATCATTTGAATTTAAATAACACCATCTAACTCCATTTGCACTACCACAAAAAGATAATGTTTGATTTTCACCAACTTCAATATGACAATCAAAATCTACCCAACCATAACCATTATCATTTTGTTTTGCTAAATTATCTAATTCCAAATTAAATTTTTCATTACTAATTTCTAAAGGAGTGCTTATACGATGTTCGTTTAAAAAATTTTGTGCTTCTTCTTGATTGTTTAAAAAATTTCTTTTGTCTACAGCTTCTTTATTTGTTGGTTTATCATAAGCATCTATTAAATAAAGATCCAAATATGTGTGTCCATTTACTTGAGTTAAAGTTTGAACAGGAACACCAATTTTTGTAATTGTTTTACCTGAAAAAAGATTTTCATTATTATAAATATATGTGCCCCAATATTCATTTCCTACATTTTTCATAACTGAAAGATTACCAATATTATTTTGAATTTCTTCTCTTAAATTTTCAAAAATTGGTTTTTCTTCTTCACTAATAATTTTAACTTCTATAGCCAATGTGTCATTATATTTTCCACCACTAATATTTTGAAGAAGATTATCATGAATTTGACCATCAATTTGTGTAAAATTTCCATCTCCATCATCTACAGGAATATTTTTTGCATAATAAAGTGAAACTGAATTATTACCACCTAAAATAATGGTTTCATATTTATCAACAAAAATAGGATTATCAAAACAAATTTCGTTTTTACCTTTTTTTATAGAAAATGTTTGAATGTTTTTTACAGTAAGTGATTTTGAACTAGTACGTGACTCGACAACATTTAAAACATTTGCAACACCTATATCTAATTTTCCATCTTGTTTAGCATAAATTGTTATGCTTTTAATATTCATTTCAGAAAATAAAACTGTGTTGGAATATTTTTTATAATGAGGTAAAAGTGCAATATAACTATTTGAAAGATCAACATAATCACCTGCAAAATATTTTGCCATAACATCAGCAACTTCAAGAGTATGTTCAATTACATCATCAGCAATTTTTTGTTCATTTGAATGTTCGTTTGTACGTTCTTGCCCTTGCCAAATATATCCATCATAACCTCTTGAAAATATTATAACGCCGTAAAAATATCATTACAAATTATTTTTATATAAGTAATATTGTTTTTAGTTACATATTGAATTGACTTACAAGACAGTGATAAAATAATTTATAAGAAATAAAGGATTTGTGGGACAAAATGAAAAAGAAAAAAATTATATTATCAACAACAATTTTATTAATTATTATTTTACTTTTAGCAATTATAACGATGGTTATATCTTTTGTTACGCCATCTTTATTTAATAAAAAAGAATTTGAATTTGAAGCAGTAAATTTAATAGATCAAAAACAACTTTATCCTACATCACATGATGGAAAAAATTATTATATTTCTTCTGATGGTGGAAATGATGTTTCTGGAGCCGATGGCTCTATTGATAAACCATATAATATCGATTTTTTTAGATGGTTTTCTCGTGATAAAGAAGAAGGAACAGTAATTTTTAAACCAGGTGATCAAATTTTACTTAGATGTGGTGACGTCTTTAATGATAATTTAGAACTTCATTACTTAAAAGGTAGTGCAGATAATCCTATTACAATAAGTTCATATATTGATCCTAAAAACCCTAAAACAGAAAAACCATATATTGAAATTGAATATGATAAAATTAGTTTTCATCGTGATTACACTGGTATTGCAGCTGGCGTTATATTAGAGCGTTGTTCTAATGTTGTTGTTAGAGATTTAGAAATAAATATTAAATGGAAATCAAGAAATGCAGTACTAAATGATGGTGCTGGAGGAATTATTGCTGAATATGACCTTGTTGGAAATAATAGATATGAAAACATTTACATTGTAAACAATACAATCCATTCCGAATGTCTTGATGCAAATAATCCATGGGATGCTAATACTTTTGGCATAAAAATTAATAGTTATGAAAAATCATATGATACAACACCAAATGATTTTGTTCTTAAAGGAGCATATGTTACAAATAATGAAGTTTATAATATTGGACGTGGTGGAATTGTAGCACATGGTTGGATGGAAAAAGAACGTATGGTGCAAATGAAATATACATGTTTTACAGATGTTCATTTAGATAATAATATAGTTTACAACGTTGGAACAATAGGAATATATGCTGGTGCAACTACTGGTTGCACTATGAACCGCAATCTTGTCTACAACACTGGAATGTATGTATGCAATTTAGAAAAAGACGAAAGTCCCCAAGAAGGTGAAGGGGGATTAATGTCAATGTGCCTTAAAGATGGTGAAATAAAATATAATGTTACATACAATAATTATAGACAAGGAATTTTAAATGATGGAATTGGAATTGACATTGACTGGAATAGTATGAATATTGTTGTACAATATAATTATGTTTCAAAATGTGATGGAAGTGGTATTGGTACAATGGCAAACTATAATTGCAAAATTACCAATAATAGAGTTATAGATAATCCTTGCATAACTAATCATCCAGGACAAATTTCAGTATGTGATTATGTTCCTTGGGGTGATCCTGGAGCTTTAGCTCGCGAATATATGGAAAAAAATTCTCCTAATACACTTTCGGTAAGAAATTTAGAAATTTCAGAAAATTTCATTTCAGCTTCACCTAAAAATGGTGTTGGTGTAAACCCTTCATTTCCTAATAAATGTTTATTTTATGCAAGAAGAGGGAACGGGATTGGTTCATGGTTTGGAAATAGTTTTCATGATAACCATTTAGTATATTCTGGTGTAGATAATGATTTCTTTTATAATATGATTGCTAACGAAAGCAATAATCTTCAAGATACAGTTTGTTGGGACAAATTTTATAACAATAAATATTTTGCTAAAAATCTTACAACTTTTAATTGCATTGACGAAACTGTATTTAATGACAATTTAAATAACGAAACTATTGTTCCTATTTGTACAGATTTTTCTAGTTGGGAAAAACGTGATTTAAGATCTACTTTTGAAGAATATACATATGACAAAATGCCTAGTAAACCAACAATGGCAGATGTAAAATATAAAGATGAAAAATTAAATATTAAATGGAAAAAATCAAGTGGTAATATTTGGCATTATAACATTTACAAAATTGATGAAGATGAACAGATAAGTTATCGTAATTTGCTTGAACAAGTAAAAACAACTTCTTTTGATTTTATTCCTGAAGAAAAAGGTACATTTTACATTGTCATTCAACCAGAAAATAATATGGGTATAACTGGTGAAGCACTAAAAATAAAAATTTCATTAAAATAATTAATTTTAAAAAAACAATCCTTTAAACCAAATCGTGGTGGCAAAATAACGAATTTTAGGTTATAATAATAATGCCAAGCCAAAGAAAATACATGACAAGATGTTTTTATGCAATGAATTAGTCTTGGGTCCTTGGTTTGGCGACTATATCTCACCTAGTTCATTGCATAAAGACAGTGAAAGAAAATATGCCAAACCAACCTTCATCTTACAAGAAATTGTTTTCTCATTTTTCAACTACAAACGACAAGATTGAAAAAGATGTAATTGAGAAAATTAAAAATGATTATGAAAAATACCACGAACATGATTTAAAGATGTTTGAAGATATTTTTGCCATGAACGAAATAGTATGTCCGATTTGTAACTCAAAAAAAATTAAAGTTCATGGATATGATAAAAATAGAATAAAAAGATTTAAATGTAATGATTGTGG
>CANQTM010000043.1 GCA_947626825.1 uncultured Bacilli bacterium
ATCTAACAACAACAGCATAACCATTTTTTCTTTTTTCATTAACAATGTGGAAACTCATGTAATATACCTCCTAGGCGTTCCAATGACATTATAGCACAATTCAAGTATAAATACCACAAGAAGTTTAAAATAAAAAGATTTGGCACAACATTTCTTAATTTTTATATTATATTATTAACATATAATATTTTTAAAAATTGTCAAATCTTCCTTACAAACTTTCAAAGATCCAGTTCTAATTTTAAAGATGGTGGCCCAAGCCAGGATTGAACTGGCGACACAAGGATTTTCAGTCCTCCGCTCTACCAACTGAGCTACCGGGCCATAAAAAAGTGGCGACCCAGATGGGAATCGAACCCACGATCTCCTCCGTGACAGGGAGGCATGTTAACCGCTACACCACTGGGCCATAAAATTGGTTGCGGGGGAAAGATTTGAACTTTCGACCTCCGGGTTATGAGCCCGACGAGCTACCACTGCTCTACCCCGCGATATAAGCATGGTATTACAAATAAATAATGGCGGAGGAAGAGGGATTCGAACCCCCGCACCAGTTTCCCGATCTACCGGTTTTCAAGACCGGACCCTTCAACCGCTTGGGTATTCCTCCAAAAAATAATGGTGGACCCTGTAGGACTTGAACCCACAACCAACCGGTTATGAGCCGGGAGCTCTAACCATTGAGCTAAGGGTCCACTTGGTAGCGGCGGGGGGACTTGAACCCTCGACCTACCGGGTATGAACCGGTCGCTCTTAACCAACTGGGCTACACCGCCAAATATACAGAGTTGCGTTTCTTTTCAATAAAAGTGGTGGAGCCTACGGGGATCGAACCCGCCACCTCCTGCTTGCAAGGCAGGCGCTCTTCCAGATGAGCTAAGGCCCCTTTGTTCTTTCATTGCTTGTTTATAATACAATAATTTTCTCGTTTTGTAAATAGTTTTTTTACGATATTGCAAATTTTTAGGGGTTTTAACGATTTTTTATTTTTTCACATATATCTTGTACAACTTCATTAGGTGTCGATGTTCCAGAGGCTAATAATATATTGTTTTTTCTTTCTAGCCATTTTAAATCAATATTTTCGTAATTATCTATCATTATTACATTATAATTTAATTTTTCAGCAACATTTTTTAAAGCATTTGTATTATTTGAATTTTTATCCCCAACAATAATAACACCATCGAATTTATCTTTGTTTTTATAAAAAAATTCTTGTCTTAAACGTGTTGAATTACAAATTTCATCAATAAATGTGGCGCTTGGAAATTTTTCTTTTATTTTATTATGTATTTCTTTTAAATCTAAAATAGATAATGTTGTTTGATTAATAACAACTATATTTTTATTAGTTATTTCTAGATTATTAACATCGTCAATAGTACCTACAAAATGAATTTTATTTGATATTGCTAATGCCGCATTGGATTCATCATGATTTTTAACACCAATATATATAACATCATTATCGCCTAATACTTTATTTTTTATTAAATTTAGTTCTTGTTTTACAAATGGACAGGCAGCATCATAAACTATCAATCCTTTTTCTTTAGCCTTTTGAACAATTTTTTCATCAGTACCATGCGCAGAAAAAATTACTACCCCTTTATTTATTGAATCAATTAATTTGCTTTTATCGCCAGTTAAAACTTTAATATTTAGGGATAATAATTTTTTCATAACTATTTCATTATGGACCAATTGTCCTATACAATAAATATTTTCATTAGGATGTTTTGCAACTATTTCATTAATATAATTTATTACATTATAAACTCCTTTGCAAAAACCATAAGGTTTTAATAGTGTTACATTCATATTACATTAAACTCCTCTTGTTTGTATTTTACCTAAAAAAATTTTTTTTGTGAATACTTTTTTAATTTTTAGGATAAAATGGGACATATTCACTTTCAATTTCTATATTTTCATCGTTTTTATTTGCATCATCTTTTTTAGTTTCTTCATAATCAGGTAAATTGTCAAATGCTTTTTCTAAAGAATCTTCATTAGAAAATTTTTTAAATGCTCTAGCTAATTTGAATGTTGTTTTAATATTATTAAACATAGGTTTAATTTGTGTGATAATAGGAACTGCTTGATCATATATATTGATTATTTTTTGGGCACCATTAATTAAACCATTGAAACTAGTTAGAGAATTTCTTGATAATAATTTACTTGAAAATGTTTTCTTGGGTTTTATTAAATTCATAAATGCTGGTGTAGATCTATTATATAAAGAAGACACATTGGTAAAATCGACATAATTATTCATATAATACCTCTTGCAATAGGTTAAATAGCCTACATTTTATAATATGCTTTAAATAAAAAACACACCACTTTTTTGTGATGTGTTAATTAAATTTTTTATTTTGGTTTATTTGCTTTAGTAGCATTCACTGTTTCAACTGCAGCAGATACTACTGATGTTAAAGAAGATAATTCACTTGGAATAATAAGTTTAGTTGATTGGCCATCAGCAACTTTTTCAAGTGCTTCATATCCTTTTAAAGTTAAATAAGCTTTTGATGGATTTGCATCATTGATTAATTTGATAGATTGAGAAACACCTTCAGCTTCGGCAATTAAAGCGGCTTTTTTAGCTTCTGCTCTTAGAACGGCTGATTCTTTTTCGCCTTCTGCAATTAGAATGGCAGATTTCTTTTCACCTTCTGCTTGAAGAATTTTTTCTCTTCTTTCACGTTCTGCACGCATTTGTTTTTCCATTGCTTCTTGAATATCTCTTGGTGGAATAATATTTTTAAGTTCAACTCTTCTAACTTTAATACCCCAAGGATCTGTTGCTTCATCAAGGATAACTCTCATTTTTGAGTTTATAACATCCCTTGATGTTAAAGTAGCATCAAGTTCAAGATCACCAATAATATTTCTAAGTGTTGTTGCTGTTAAATTTTCAATAGCAGATAATGGATTTGAAACGCCATAAGTATACATTTTAGCATCTGTTATTTGATAGAAAACAACTGTATCAATTTGAATTGTAACATTATCTTTTGTAATAACTGGTTGAGGTTTAAAATCTGCAACATGTTCTTTTAATGAAACTTTTTTAACTACTCTTTCAAAAAATGGAATTATCAAATGAAATCCTACATCTAAAGTTCCACGATATTTACCAATTCTTTCAACAATATATGCTTCTGTTTGGTGTACAATGACAATACTTTTAAATAAAGCAAATAAAATCAATATTGCAAAAACTGCCAAAACAACAATAAGTCCAATAATACCGCCACTTAATTCTTCACTTAAAGTAATAACATTTTTAAACATTTCTAATTTCCTTCTTTCTTTTCTTTATTGACAATTACAGTGTTTCCGTTAATTTTACTAATATAAACGAAATCACCAGGTTCACATTCGACATCTTCTGTAATAGCTGTCCATTCAATACCTTCAAATTTAATAATACCAGGCTTGTTAAGATTAATTGGCGAAACGACAAGTACTTGTTTGCCAATCATAGCATCAACGTTTGTTGCAACCTTTGGAGTATTTATTTTCTTTTTTAAAATAGGTCTTAAAACAAAAATTGCCACAATAGAAACTAATGCAAATACCAATATTTGCACATAAATCAAATCATCTTTTAAAAATAAATTAATGATTAAAGATACAAAGGCACCTACAGCAAACCATAAACTAGTCAAATCGGTAGTTGATATTTCAATAATAACTGAAACCACCATAATGACTATCCAAATGTAAAACATAAAACCCATATCAATCATCACCCCTTCTATACTTATTATAATATAAATATATTTTTTTACAAGTAAAAAAATATAAATTTTGAAAATTACTAAATAATTATAATTTTTCATATAATCAAATGGTGATTATATGTATTCAATATCATCATATTGTTACATTGATAAAAAAATGTTAAAAACTATTTTGTTTTTACATGGTTGGGGCTGTAATTTAAATTATATGCTTCCTTTAACACAAAACATTAACAATGCCAATTTATTGCTCATTGATTTACCAGGTTTTGGAAAAAATAATGAATTTGATGAACCTAAAACTATTTATGATTTTGTTGATATAATTTATGAATTTCTTATAAAAAACAATTATAAAATTGATTGCATTGTGGGACATTCATTTGGCGGTAAATTGGCAATATTATTAGCAAATAAATTAAAGGTTGCTTCTTTACTTTTGCTTGCTCCATCAATATATAATAAAAAAAGAAATTTATTATATTATTTAAAAATTTATATTTATAAAGCAATTAAAAATATTAAAATTTTTCATAAATTGTTGCCATTATTTGGTAGTAAAGACTATAAAGCATTAACACCAGTTATGAAAAAAACAATGAGTAATGTTATTAATACCGATGTTGAAAAAGAATTATTATCTTTAACTATACCAATTATATTATTTTATGGAAAAAAAGATAAAATAACACCAAAATATATTGGAAAAAAAATTAAAAAGAAATCACATGATGCAGCTTTATTTATCATTGATGGTGATCATTTTGCCTATTTACATAATATTATTTATATAGATAAAGTTTTAGAAAGTTTGGTAGATAATTCATGTTAGAGGTCTTGTTAATATTATTATTTTTAATGACATCCATTTTTTCTTTTTTAGATAAAACAAATATTTTACAAAATCAATATTATAGTTTTAATAGATTTCTTATTTATCAAAAACAACATCCTTTAAAATTGATATATAAATTAACTATAATTGTTTTAAGTATTTTATTATCATTTATTAATAGATTTTTTATCATTTTAATGCCTTTAATTAATTTAACATATAAAAGAAATAAGATTAAAAAAATTAAATTTACCAAAAGAATAATTAGACAATTTATAATTTATATTGTTTTAAATTTATTCAATATTATTTTTTTGATGTTTTTAAAAGAAAAAATTTATATTTACATAATAATTTATAATTTAATAATTTATTGGATTTCATTTATCGTTTCTATTTTTATCGAACAAATTATTTTATGTATTAATATAAAAAAAGCCAAAAATAAAATAAAACAATATAATGTAAAAATAATTGGTATTACTGGTAGTTTTGGAAAAACAAGTTGTAAAAATTACATTTATGAATTACTAAAAGATAAATATCAAGTTTTAATGACCCCAAAGTCTTATAATACTTTAAATGGATTACTTTTAACTATTAATTTATATTTAAAACCATATCATGAAATATTTTTGGCCGAAATAGGTGTTGACAAAATAAATTCTATGAATAAATATTTTAAAATATTTAATTTTGATGTTGGTTTAATAACAACAATTGGAAAACAACATTTAAAAACATTTAAATCTATTGCTAATATTGCTAAAGAAAAAAACAAACTTCTTGAACATAGTTTAAATGTTGTTATTAATTTAGATGATCCTTTAATATCATCACCACATTCATATAAAAATAAAATGACATTTTCTGTTAGAAATAATATAGATGCTGATATTAAACTTAATGTTATAAAACAAGAAATTAATAATACATTATTAGAATTAAAAATCAATGATTGCCTTTATCAGACCACAACAATTTTACTTGGTAAACATAACATAAGCAATTTAGCAGCAGCAATTAGTGTTGCAAAATTATTAAACATTAATGATGATTATATTGTTAATACCATTCGATACCTAAAAAATGTACCCCATAGACTATCATTAATTTATCAAGATGGTCTAACTATTCTTGATGACTCATATAATAGTAATCTAATAGGTTTTATCAATGCTTTAGATGTTTTAAATAATGCTAATAATATGAAAATATTAATAACTCCTGGTATTATTGAAACAAATAAAGATCATTATCAAGATAATTTATTAGCTCAAAAAATAAATGATATTTGTGATTTGCCTTTACTTATAGGCAAACCAACATTTAAAGATTTAGTCAATAAAAAACTTGAATTTGACTGTTTTTTAGATGCTTATAAATATGTTTTAAAAAATTTTAAAAATAAAGATGTAACATTATTAATTGAAAATGATGTACCTGACATATATTTAAAATGAGGTGTGTTTTAATATGAAAAATAATATTTTATTAGTTTATGGTGGTAATTCAGTTGAACATGAAATTAGTGTTATAAGTGCATTGCAAATTTTAAATAGTTATAAAGGTAAATATAATCTTATTCCATGTTATTTGAAAAATGGAATATTTTATTATTCAAAAAAATTAGTTAATTTATCTTTTTATAAAAATATAAATCAAAATTTGAAAAAAACATTAAAAGTTAATTTTAAAGCAAATAATAATTATATAAAAGTTGGTTTCAAAAAAATTCCATTTTTAGCTGTTTGGTTAGTTGTCCATGGCAAATATTGTGAAGATGGAACATTATATTCATATTTTAAAACATTAAATATTGATGTAATTGCTGAAGAAACAATATCAGCTTTAATTGGGCAAAATAAAGTTTTATCAAAAAAATTATGTCAAGTAACAACATTGCCCTATTATGAAATAACAAATTATGAATTTAATTATAAAATTAAAGAAATTTTAGAAAAAGCCGCAGAATTAAAATATCCATTAATAATCAAACCTATTGATCTTGGAAGTAGTGTGGGAATTTATGAAATTTATAATAATGAAGAATTAATTGATAAAATTCAAGAATTAATTCATTTATCTAATAGTATTATAATTGAAAAAAAATTAGAAAATTTTGATGAATTAAATATTGCAGCATTTATGTATAAAAAAGAATTGCATTTATCTAAAATAGAAAAAGTAAGTCATAATAAAGTTTTAAGTTATAATGATAAATACGTTAATAATGAAAAATCAATGATAGGTCAAAATAAAGAATTACCAGCACAAATATCTTTAGAACTTGAAAATCAAATTAAGGATATGGCTCAAAAAATTTATGTTAATTTAAAAGCAAATTATATTGTTAGAATGGATTTTTTATATGATAATCAAAATGATATCATTTATTTTAATGAAATAAATAATATTCCTGGTTCATTAGCAACATATTTATTTGATATTCCAAAAAATGAATTAATAGATATGTATATAAGTGAGGGATTAAAAAATATTGATAACCAAAAAGAAATTATTACCACATATCAAGATAACATTTTTCGCTATAACAGTTTAAATAATGTAAAACTAAATAAATAGGTGTATAATAATGATGTTAAAGGTGGATAATTTTATGGAATCTTTACATCGTTTATACAAAATTGGACATGGTCCGAGTAGTTCACATACTATGGGACCTGAAAACGCTTGTCTTTATATTTTAAAAACATATCCTAATGCAACTAATATTAAAGTAACCTTATATGGCTCTTTGGCTTTAACTGGTAAAGGCCATTTAACGGATGTTATTATTATAAACACTTTAAAAAATAAAAAAGTATCTATTGAATTTAATATTGATCAAGTACCAAAGCATCCAAATACTATGGTTTTTGATCTTTTTGATGATGCAAATGTCTTAATAAAATCATTAACTATATTATCAATTGGTGGTGGAGAAATAAAAATTGAAAAAGAAAAAAGAAAATGCGATTTTACAAATGTTTATCCTTTTAAAACATTTAATCAAATCAAAGGATATTGTTTGACAAATAATATTTCTTTGGCTGATTTTGTTTATAGATTTGATAATAAAGATATAAAAGAATATTTAATCAAAGTTTTTGAAACAATGATTGAAACTATTAATTCAGGATTAAATGAAAAGGGCGAATTACCTGGAGGTTTGCATGTTTTAAGAAAAGCCAATCAATTATTTAATTCCTTTAAAGAACATGAAGGTACTGATATAAAACAAATTCGTTTAGTTAGTAGTTATGCTTATGCAGTAAGTGAAGAAAATGCTTGTGGAGGAATTGTTGTAACGGCACCAACATGTGGCTCAAGTGGCGTTTTGCCATCAGTTTTATATTATTATTGGAAAATAAAACATTTTAGTATTGATAAAATTATCAATTCTTTAGCTGTGGCAGGGTTAATTGGCAATATTATTAAAACTAATGCTTCAATAAGTGGTGCCTATGCTGGATGTCAATCAGAAATTGGCTCTGCATGTTCTATGGCAGCAGCTGCAATTGCCTATTTATTAGATGAAAGTATTGAAGAAATTGAATATGCATCTGAAATAGCATTAGAACATCATTTGGGCTTAACATGTGATCCTATCAATGGATTAGTACAAATTCCTTGTATTGAAAGAAATGCAGTAGCAGCATTAAGGGCAATTGATGCTGCTAATTTAGCACGTTTTTTAAATGGTACAAGAAAAATTTCTTTTGACATGGTAGTTAAAACTATGTTTGAAACAGGTAAAGATTTAAACAAAGCCTATAAAGAAACGAGCATCGGCGGTCTTGCAAAGAATTACCATACTTTTTAATTTACTAAATATGAAATATTTGGTAAAATATATATAAAGAACTAATAATTAAGAATAAGGAGAGAAAATAAGAAATGAAAAAACTATTATTATGTTTAGTCTCTGCAATGGTATTAGTTGGCTGTGGTGGCAAAACATCATCAGATAGTAGTCAATCTAGCGTAGATAGTGAACCACCAATTACAGAATATTACGCAACAGTAAATTCAAAATATGATGTGGTTAATGTTTATAGTGCTGTTGGCGAGACATTTGATTTACGAACAATTGATTCATCAAGAATAATTAAATCACCAATTGAATATTCAATAGATGATTCTAGTGCTCTACAATTAGAAAAAAATACCGTTAAATTTTTAAAACCTGGAATTTATAATATTTCAGCTGATTCAAATGATTTTGGTGGCAAATTTGGTATCAAAGCTTTTGTTAGTAATGAAAAACAAGATAATTATCCAGTAGATATTGATTTAAATGAATATGTTCAACGTAATGGCTCTTCAAGTAATGTTAAAATTGAAAATAACGCAGTTACTTTGACAGGTATTGGAGCTGATTGGAATCGTATAACTTATGATATGATTGAAGGATATTCTTCAAGTTATACTTTAGAATGTGATGTTACATTTTTAAGTGCTTCTGATCCATCAAGATGGTTTGGAATAGTATTTGGAGATCAAGAGACAGTAAATGCTGATGGCACAAAAGTTGGTTATCCATATTATCAATTTGATTTAAGACAAAATTCAAAATTAACTAATGCTATTGAATTGACATATGTTTATAGCACAGCTTATTCATATCCATATACTGGAGCATGGACTAATGAAGGCCCAGGTGTTATGGATCAAGGCCCTATACATATCCAAATTGATATTAATGGCACTCAATTTAATGGAAAAGTAAGTTATGGTGAATTTACAAGTGAAGTTAATCTTAATTTACCAACAACAGTTTCTGGAAGTATAGGATTTCAATGTGCTGGTTCGACTGTTAAATTTGACAATTTGAAAGTAAGCATTAATTCAAGTGTTAAAATTTCATCAACTGCTAATTCAAAAGAAACAAGAATTAATTTAATTGATGATACTCCTGAAGCTCAAGGTGTTGATACTTTAAAGCCTTTTATGATTGCTTCTGGTTTATCAATTGATGATTTTTATGGCGTTGGTAAAAATATTCAACAATTTTATGTAAAAATGAAAAATAACACCCTTTATTCTATAAATGATGAAGAAATGTCTGTTTCATTAAATAATATTTTTTCTGAATTAAGAGGAGAATTTATTCCAAATATCCAAGTTGAAGATGAAACATCATTAAATAATGCAGTTGAAATTTGTAAATCATTTGGTATTTCTGATTTAGTTATTTGGTCAAGTAAAACTGAAATTTTAGATAAAGCTTTACAATTAATGCCTTATGCACGTATGGGTTATATTCCAACAAATATTACAAAATTTGAAACTTATGATGAAATTGCCCCAATTTGTCGTGAGGCTGGAAAACATTATGCAAATTTAATTTTAATTGATAGTGATATTTTAAATAAAGAAAATGTTAATAAAACTGTTGGCCTTGGTTATAGTGTTGTTGCTAATGCTAAAAATGGTACAAATTATTCAGTTATTTCAAGTGCTTTAACAGGTTGTAAATTAATTTTAGCAAATTATACTAAAGATGTTCATGATCAAGTAGATCTTCTTTATGATAATACTATATTTAATGTTGATAATTCTAATAAATCATTATTTTCTAGACCATATGCAACAGGTCATAGAGGTTCAGGAGATGTTGGTAATAATCCTGATGCTAAAGCTTATGCAGAAAACACTCTTGAATCATTTGAATTTGCATTTTTACAAGGCGCTCTTGCATTAGAAATTGATGTTCATGAAACAGCAGATCATAGATTAGCAGTTATTCATGATGCTACAACAGGCTATTATTCAAATGTTAATTTGACTGTTAAAAATTCAACACTTGCACAATTACAAGCTATTCCATTAAAAGACGGAAATGGCTATTATCGTGAAAATTATCATATTCCTTCTCTTGAAGAAGTATTTACAAAATTTAGTGATGAAAAATATAAAGATAAAACATTTGTAGTAGAAATAAAAGATAACACTGTTAAAACAGGGCAAATGGTTATTGAAATGGCTAAAGAAATGGGTTGGTATAATAGAATTGTTTTAATTACATTTAATGCTGCTACTGCTAAAACATTAAGAGATTATGATCCAGGTGTACAAGTTGGTTATCTTGGAACAGTTAAAAGAGATACAAACGAACAATTCTGGACATCAATAGATTCATATTTATCAATGGGCGTTGGTTTATCATCACAATTTGTGGATATTTCTAAAGATTCATTACAAGAATCAAATGCTCGTGGTTATATGTATTGGTTATGGACATTTAGTTATGGTAATGGTATTCAAGTTAGAGATGCTGTTAATAATGGTAATAGATCATTTACAACTAATTACATTGGATTTTTCTCTAAAAACAAATATAAATTAATTCCTGAAGAAAATATTACATTAGGTAATGGTGAATCAAAGAAAATTTCTGTTCAATCAATTAATTATGCTGGTGCTTTATTTGATGAAGAAGAAGCTGAAATTATAGTATTATCTAATAATGCTAAAGCTGAAGGAAATACTTTAACTAGAACAGGTAGTGGTGATATTTATATTACATTTAAATTAAAAACTACTTGGACATTTGATACCACATCACAATTTGGATATTATATTTATTCAGATATGATAGTTGTAAAGTAATAAAATATAAAAAAATAATAAAAAGGTTAATTTAAGATATAATCAAAAAATTAACCTTTTTTTTGTAAAAAAAAGCCATTGCACATAGTTTATTCCTTAAGGCTGCTGTATTCCTACTCTGACCTGGTTCGAAACTACCTATCGCGATGGCATTAATAGTATACTATAAATTTTTTTAAAAATATACTAATTTTCAAAAAAAATCGTAATAAATGAAATATTACGATTTAATATTATTAAAATAGAACTCAGTTTCTTCTTTAATTCCCGTATTCCGTAGAAACGCACGAATTTTTCCGTAGCTAAATTTTATAAAATTTAAATTTAAATAACACAAAGTGT
>CANQTM010000044.1 GCA_947626825.1 uncultured Bacilli bacterium
TGAATACATAAGAAATCATGAATAAAAATAGGTATTGCTATCAATGGTTCAACTTCCATATTTCTTATAATTCTATTGTATTCATTACAAATGCTTTCAAGTGCTGTTGGTGTTTCAAATGGATCCAAAGGTGTGAATAATACTTCAACACTACCGTCAGAATAAGTGGCACTAATATAATTTTGAACACTTTTTGTTCGACCAGTCATGGGATTATTAAGATGACCATATAAAATTTTATGAAGTTGAAGAATATAATTTACAGTAAGAGGAATCGCATCAAAACTTTCATGTATAATTGAAAGGACATCACTATATCCGACAATTTATTGTTCATCTTTATTTCTTGGTGTGGTTTTATCTTCAACTAACTGTTTGATTCTTGTATTTGTAGTGATAATGCCTTCAATAGCATTTGATGCTTCTATACTATATATTTTTGCAATTTCAACCAACTTTTCTAATTTTTCTGGTCTTTGCTTCAAATACATTTCTTGCTTTCCCACTTCCTTATATATGGCTGCGATTAAACTAAGAATATCACTATCCCATTTTAAATCTTTAATTTTAGAATAATTAAGATTTCTCATATCATCCCCCTAAAATTTCCCCTTAAAATATATTAAAAAATAAGGGGAATATCAAGATTTTTTATGTTTTTTCATTAAAATGGCTGTAAAAATAAGTGAAAAGCACAAATGTTTGGTAAAAAACACTTTAATTATTAATGATGTTTATTAAAATATAAATAATTTTAGCCTCAAAATTTAACTTTAATAATACTATATCGACAATATTGTCGCCTTTCATCATCTATCGTACTATCATAATTTAATGCATCAAAAAAGATCTTAAAAGTGATTATAAGATCTTTTTTATACCTATAAAAACAGACTAACACATTATATCAATCTGATTTATGATATTATGGCGTGCCCACCAAGACTCGAACTCGGCATAAGCGTTTCGAAGACGCTTGTGATATCCACTTCACTATGGGCACAAAATAATTGTTTTTAAATGGAACAATTAAACCATTATCAATAAATTATTTATTATCGTCATTAAAAGGATTTGAATCATAGGTTGTATGATATCCATTGTTTTCATTTGGTCTAAAAGCATTGGGATAATTGACATCTGCCTTAATATCAACAACAACTTGTTGTAATTTTTGAGAAAGATTATAAGGATTTTTTAAATCATATAATACAGCACTATTTGTTGAAGCATTAATGTAGATATCACCAACTTTACAAAGTTTATCTATTAAAGATACTTTTACATTGATGTTTTCAATTTCAGGATAAGTTAAAAATTTAAAGTCAATACCAATAATGCCACTTTTAATAATAATTCTATGACTTGTTATAGCATATTCAATATTTTTAATTTCTAAAGAACTTTTAATAATATTTCTTATCCAGATCCAGACAGGCATTAAATGAATTAGAAAAAAAGGAATTATAAAAGCTAATGTAGAAATAGGAATATTGCCATTTATCATGCCATAAATAATCATGGCAATAAAGAAACTATCAATTACTAACCAAAGTAAAGCAAAAGGTAGCATTTTAAAGACTGATGATAAAATATAAGATTTTTTATTTGGTTTTGTTTTATATAAAATATTTTCTTCAGGCATTAAAACACTTTCAAAATCTTTAATTTGTTTATCAAAATCGTTGAAATAACGTTCATCAATTGTCATATTTTCATCTTCTTTCAATAAAATATTATATAATATTAGTAAAGGAAATTAAAGAAAATAAAATGAACATTTTAGAAAAATTGCAAAAATCAAAGTTTAGAAGTTCTTTTCATTTAAAAGAAAAAGATTTAGATTATATTAATAAAAAAGGATTGAATCTAATTAAAGAACACGCATATCAAATAATTAATAATAGACTAAAACCAAAAATAATCATTAATGATGGCAAACAAACACCAATGAAAGGACATCCAGTTTTTATAGCACAACACGCTACAGCAACATGTTGTCGAAATTGTTTATATAAATGGCATCATATACAAAAAAATCATGAATTAACTGAAAAAGAAATTAACTATATTGTAACAATTATAATGGATTGGATTTCTTTAGAATATATTAAGTAAAAAATAGAAATTTGTCACAAAATTTCTTTTTTTTTCTTGTTTTGCCATATTTCTAAAAATATTTTTAAAATAGTGTATGATAATACGCGAGGTGAAAAAAAGTGGATAGTAGAATATCAATAAAAGATAATAAAAATGTTGTAATATTTAAAGTAGAAGGAGATTTTGATAATTTGTTATGCATTAAATATAAAAGTTCTATAACAGAAATCTTAGCAAGAAAAAAAGCAGAATTAACAATCTTTGATTTATCTCAAGTTAATTTTATTGATTCAAGTGGTATCGGATTACTTCTTGGACGTTATAAACAAGTAAATGAATATAAGGGAAAGTTAATTATTTGTGGAGTAAATAAACAAATAAAGAAAACATTAGCCATCTCAGGTATTGCATTAATTATCGATACTTATGAAGATATTTATGAAAACATAAAGGAGTCAATAACAAGTTATGAATAAAATTGAAATAAAATTTAATGCTACATTAGAAAATGAAGCAGTAATTAGAAATACAATTGGATTATTTGCAGCAACAATTAATTGCACAATTGAAGATATTATTGATATCAAAACAATTGTTAGTGAAGCAGTTAGCAATGCAATAATTCATGGTTATGAACAAGATAAGGAAAAAGAAGTTTTAGTAACTGGAATTTTAAATGATAATGAATTAATAATTATTGTTAAAGATGATGGAGTAGGTATTGATAATATTGCTGAAGCAATTAGAGTTAACTATTCAAGTAAAAATAGAAGTGGCCTTGGTTTTACAATAATTAAATCATTAAGTGATGATTTACAAATTAAATCAAAAAAGGATATGGGAACTAAATTAATTATTAAGAAAATATTAACAATTAAAGGCCAATAATGGATAATTTTAAAGAAATTATTATTAATGCACAACAAGGTGATGAACAAGCCAAAACAAAACTTGTAAATGATAATATTGCATTGGTTTGGTCATTAGTTCATCGTTTTAATAATGTTATTTATGATAAAGAAGAATTATTTCAAATTGGATGTATTGGTTTAGTAAAAGCAATTAATAAATTTGATATAAATTATGATGTTGCATTTTCGACATATGCTGTACCAATTATCTTAGGAGAAATAAAAAGACATTTTCGTGATGATGGTGCAATTAAAGTTTCAAGATCAATAAAAGAATTAAATCAAAAAATAGTAAAAATATCTGATGAATATTTGATGGAAAACCACAAAGAAATATCTATTGAAGAATTGGCAAATATTTTAAATATTTCAAAGTCTGATGTTGTATTGGCATTAGATTCAAGATATTTTCCTACATCTTTAAATGAAATAATTTATGAAAAAGATGGTTCAACAATAACCATTCAAGAAAGAATTGAAGATAAAGAAAATTATCCTTTAATTGATAAAATAACTTTACAAGAAGAAATAGAAAAATTAGAGCCAAAAGAACAATTATTAATAAAAATGCGCTACTTTATGGATATGAACCAAGAAGAAATTGCCAAACATTTTAAAGTTTCCCAAGTACAAATTTCTAGAATGGAAAAGAAAATTTTAGAAAAATTAAAAAAACAATTTATTATTTAAATATTAAACAAACATACAAAACAAAATTTATGTATGTTTTTTTATTTTTATACCATACTATATTTGGTGACTTTATGATATTAAATAATCAAAAAATAAAAGATAAAGTTAAAAATAATGGCCAAGAAAAACATAAAATAAAAAATTTTTTTCTTGCTTTTCTTTTTGGAGGTTTATTTGGCATAGTAGGTCAAGCAATATTTTATATTTTTAATTTAATTATTAATTTAAATGAAGACTTAGCAACTATTTTAACAAGTATTATTTTTGTATCTATTGCCTTTATAATGACATGTTTTGGAATCTTTGATAAATTTGCTCAAATTGCCCATGCAGGTATTCTAATACCAATTACAGGTTTTGCAAATTCAATAACTGCAAGTGCCTTAGAAGGTAAAGCTGAAGGAATGATATATGGAATTGGAAGTAAAATGTTTTCATTAGTTGGTAGTGTTTGTACATATGGAATTGTTAGTGCAATTATTCTTGGAATAATTTACTTTATAGTGGGGTTATTTTAATGAAAAGTCAAAGTTTTATTGTTAAAGATGTCTATATTGATGCAATAGGTATTGTCGTTTCAAAGAAAGAAAAAGATGGACCATTAGGAAAATATTTTAAAAATTATATTGATGATTATTATTTTAAATGCCAAACATTTGAAAAAGCACAAGTAAAATTGGCAAAAAGCGCAATTTCTAAAGCACTTGCCAAATCAATGTACAATATAGATGATATTGAAATAGCTTTAGGTGGAGATTTATCAAATCAAATATTTTCATCCACAAAAGCAGTTAATGAAGAATTTTTCCCATTTGTTGGATTATATGCTGCCTGCGCAAGTGGAATTTTAGGAATAATAATTGCTTGTTTGTATATTAATGCCACTTCTTTTAATAATGCATTAATTTTTACAAGTTCTCATTTATGTGTATCTGAAAGACAATTTAGATTTCCAAATGAATATGCATCCTTAATCAAAGAAACAACAACTACAACTGTTACTGGCGCATGTGCATTGATATTATCAACAATTCCTAAAAAAATAAAAATAACAAAAGCTACTATAGGAAAAATTGTTGACATTATGTCAACAAATGTAAATGATATGGGAACAGCAATGGCCTATGCTGCAATAGATACATTTATTACTCATTTAGAAAATAATAAAGAAACTTGTGATGATTATGATTTAATAGTTACAGGTGATTTAGGTTTTTTTGGTAAAAATGTTTTTATGGAAGAATTATTAAATAAAAATTATCAAATTGAAAATAAGTATATTGATTGTGGTGATAGTATTTATGATAAAGAAAAACAAAAAACAGCATCTGGAGGTTCAGGACCTGCATGTGTAATGTGTGTTACATTTTCATATATTATTAATCAAATGCAAAAATTAAAATATAAAAAAGTTTTAGTAATTGCAACTGGTGCATTACATTCACAAATTTCATATCAACAAAAAGAAAGTATTCCATGCATAGCACATGGTATTGTTTTGGAGGTAAATATATGATTTTTTGGCAATTTCTTGGAGCCTTTTTTATATGTGGAATTATTTGTGGAATAGCACAAATAATAATTGATAATACTAAATTAACACCAGGTCATGTGACATCTTTATTTGTTATTATTGGTGCAATATTAGAATTTTTTAATTTATATAAATATTTAAGAAAAATTGGAGGAATTGGTGCTAGTTTACCAATTTGTTCTTTTGGTTCTTTGATAATGAAAGGAGTTAAAGAAAGTATTGATGCGAATGGTTTTATAGGTATTTTTCAAGGCGTTTTTACTAATTGTGGAACAATTATTGCTTTAGCATTATTTTTAGCATTTATTGCAACAATATTTTTTAAACCAAAATCATGAATAAAATAGCATATTATATTGAAAAAAGATTAAATTATGGACATAATTTTGATGTTATTAAAAGAGAAATAAATAATAATACAATTATGTTTTATTTATCAAGTCTTGCAGATGTTAATTTAGTAAATCAAATAATAGAAGGTAAAATATTTAAACGCGATGCCATATTAAATGCTTCAATTGTTTTAGAAGAAGATTACGAAAAAATATTAGTAAGTATTTATTCTGGTTGTTTATTGCTAATTGAAAATAACCAATGTTATATTATAGAAACAAGAAATTATCCAAATAGAAGTGTCAATGAATCAGAATCTGAAAAATCATTAAAAGGATCACATGATGGTTTTACAGAATCAATATTAACAAATACAGCACTAATAAGGCGACGTATCAAAGATGATCATTTTCGTTGTGAATTATTTCAAGTTGGCAAAATATCAAAAACGGATATAACAATTAATTATCTTGATGGAATGGTAAATCAAAGTTTATTACTTAAAATAAAAAGAAAACTTAAAACAATCGATGTAAATTCAATTGTTTTAGCTGATAAAGCAATTGCTGAATTAGTTTTTGAACAAAAATATCAAATATTTCCTAAAGTAAGATTTTCAGAAAGACCAGACATTGCCTCAATTCATATACTTAAAGGATATATTGTTATATTAGTTGATACAAGTAGTTCATGCATTATTGTGCCAACAACCTTTTTTGAATTAAATGAACAATTAGAAGAATATCAATTACCATCATTAATTTCTACATTTAATCGCATATTTAGACTATTTTGTGTTGTTATTGGTTTATTTTTATTGCCAATATGGTTTATTATTTGTATCGGAGGTATGCCACCAAATAATTCTTTTTTAATAATAGAAGGATTAACAAAAAATGAATTATTTGTGCAGATTATTGCAGTACAAATATTTCTATCAACAATTCGACTTGCATCATATAATACTACTTCATTACTATCAACATCTATGTCATTACTCGCAACAATTATTTTAAGTAATTTAGCTGTAGAAACAGGGCTTTTATCATCTGAAGTTGTTTTTTATGGTGCCTTATCATCAATATGTTGTTATGCTATAAGTAACTATGAAACAAGTAGAGCAATCACATTTTGGAATTTAATAATGATATTTTCTGTTGGTTTTTTCTATAAAATTGGTTTTATTATTTCATCAACAATTATGTTTATCACTATGGTTACAATTCATAGTTTTGATATTTGTTATTTATATCCATTTATTCCATTTAATTTAAAAGATTTAATTAATAGAATATTTAAGTTACCGCCTTTAACATTTCATGAAAAACCAAAAATATTTAAAAGTAAAAAAAATAATTCTAGAAAATATCCATAATATAATGTAATATATTCTTAAAGAAAAAAATTGAAAGGATTTTATATTATGCAAGAAAAACCAATTGTTTATTTTACTTCAAAAATTACACCTGAAAACATGGTGAAAATTTATGATGCTTTAAAAATAAATTTAAAAGGAAAAGTGGCAGTTAAACTTCATTCAGGTGAACCTGGAAATCAAAATTTCTTACATCCTGAATTTTTTAAAGACATCATTAATCATGTTAATGGAACTGTAGTTGAATGCAATACTGCTTATGATGGACAAAGAAATAGTTCAGAAAAACATTTAAAAACTTTAATTAAACATGGTTGGAGTGAAATGTTTACTGTTGATTTATTAGATGAAAACGGACCAGATATGGTCTTAGATGTAAAACATGGACAAATTCTAAAGAAAAATTATGTTGGTAAAAATTTAGCAAATTATGATTCAATGTTAGTCTTATCACATTTTAAAGGTCATCCTATGGGTGGTTTTGGAGGAGCTTTAAAACAATTAAGTATTGGTGTAGCTTCATCAGCTGGAAAAACATACATTCACACTGCAGGAAAAGCATTAGACCAAACAAAGCTTTGGGATAATTTACCTCCACAAGATGATTTTCTTACAGCAATGGCTGATGCAGCAAGTTCAGTTGTTGATTATTTCCATGGTAATATGGCATTTATTAATGTTATGAAAAACATGTCAGTAGATTGTGATTGTTGCGCAGTTGCAGAAGATCCATGTATGAAAGATATTGGTATTTTGGCATCATTAGACCCTGTTGCAATAGATAAAGCATGCGTTGATTTGGTATTAAAAAGCAATGATCCAGGCAAAGATAAATTAATGGAAAGAATTAATTCACGTCATGGTCAATTAACTATTGAACAGGCAAAGAAAAATCAAATTGGAACAACAGATTATATTTTAGTATCAATTGATTAATTAATAGGAAAATCGCTTTTATTTATCATTTTCTAATTTTTATTATATAAGTGACAAAAATTTAGATTTTGATAATAAAGTATTGATTTTTAATAACTTGATTCATATAATAATTTTGAGTAACGCAAAAAGAGACCAAGTGCTTTCTCCACTTGGTCTCAACTTTTTTAGGATATTAGCGAGTAACGCATTAAAATTAATTTATTAATGCGTTTTTTTAGTTAATTAAAAAATATTTTTAAATACTTTTTAATATAACAATTAAAAGTATTAATATTACTATTAATGCTACAAGGTATTCCATTAAATGAAATCCTCTTCATTAATAATTAATTTGATACTTACTCACCAATACCTAATTGTGAATAAGTTTTCATCCGCTAATTTCTCCTATAAAAGTATACCATTTTAATATGGTACATACTTATTATAGTAATTTGATTTTAATATTCTTTAAATTTATTATCTTTGCATTATTTGTGACAAAAATTTAGATTTTGAAATTATAGTATTGCTTTTCAATAACTTGATTCATATAATAATCTCGAGTAACGCAAAAAGAGACCAAGTGGTGAATGCACTTGGTCTCAACTTTTTTAGGATATTAGCGAGTAACGCATTAAAATTAATTTATTAATGCGTTTTTTTTAGTTAATTAAAAAATATTTTTAAATACTTTTTAATATAACAATTAAAAGTATTAATATTACTATTAATGCTACAAGGTATTCCATTAAATGAAATCCTCTTCATTAATAATTAATTTGATACTTACTCACCAATACCTAATTGTGAATAAGTTTTCATCCGCTAATTTCTCCTATAAAAGTATACCATTTTAATATGGTACATACTTATTATAGTAATTTGATTTTAATATTCTTTAAATTTATTATCTTTGCATTATTTGTGACAAAAATTTAGATTTTGAAATTATAGTATTGCTTTTCAATAACTTGATTCATATAATAATCTCGAGTAACGCAAAAAGAGACCAAGTGGTGAATGCACTTGGTCTCAACTTTTTTATAAGATATTATTGTTTTAAATATGTTATACAATTATTTTATAATTCTATTTAAATTTTTTAAATAAGATATATTTTAATTATTTTTAAAAAAATATTGCAATTTATATCATTACATGTATAAAATATCTAAGACAACGAAAGGAAAACTTTATTTAATAAAGTTTAATATATCATGAAAAGAATTAAAATTGGAATTATAGGCTTTGGTAATCGTGGAAGAATTTATTCAAATTTTATAATGGAGACATTAGATAAAGTTGAATATGTTGCCGTTTGTGATGTCAGAGCTAAGCAATTAGAAGAATCAATAAAAAAATATAATGTACCAAACATTTATGATAATGTTGATGACTTTTTTAATGCTAAATTACCTTTAGATGTCGTTTTTATATGTTCTATGGATCAATATCATTATAAACATACAATAATGGCATTAAATGCAGGATATAATGTTTTACTTGAAAAACCTGTTTCAAATAATTTAGATGAAGTAAATAAAATTAATAATTTAGCAACGAAAAAAAATTTAAAAGTAATTGTAACATATGTTTTAAGATATTCTTTATTTTACAAATATATTAAAGAAGTTGTTGATTCTAATGAAATTGGTGATATCATTAATATTAATACAACAGAAAATGTAGCATATTGGCATCAAGCTCATAGTTATGTTAGAGGAAATTGGCATAATTCAAAATTAACAGGTCCAATGATTTTAACAAAATGTTCTCATGATATGGATTTAATCTATTGGTTAATGGGGAAAAAAGTTAGTAAAATATCATCATTTGGTAATAACAATTATCTAAATAAAGAACATACACCAAAAAATGCTACCGAATATTGTATTGATTGCCCATATAAAGATAGTTGTGCATTCAATGCTTATAGATTTTATCTTGCAAATCCTGAATGGCTACGTCCAATGATAGGCGATAACTTAAATGAAGAAACAATAAATAAATTTCTTTATCATAATCAATATTCACGTTGTGTATTTCAATGCGATAATGATGTAGTTGATCATCAAATAGTAAATATTGAATTTGAAGATCATTCTACTGCAAGTCATACGATGAACGCCTATACAAGATGGTGCTATCGAGATATTAAAATTATGGGAACTAAAGGTTGTATTGTTGGAAATTTTGAAATGCAAAAATTTAAAGTTTATCATTTTGTTGATAATTCTGAAAAAGAAATTGACATTACAAATTATACTAAGGATTTTGAAGGCCATGGTGGTGGCGACCGATTAATGTTTAATCAATTTATAGATTATCTATTAACTAGTAAAAAAACAATACAATTAACTAGCATACAAGAATCATTAATATCTCATAAAATGGCATTTGCTGCTGAAAAATCAAGATTAAATGATGGTAAAGTTGAAGAAATAGACTAAAAAGAACTTCTGTGTGAAAGTTCTTTTTTTATAAAATATATTTAAAATTTATATGGCTTAAGCAACTATATTTTTATTTTTTAAAAAGTTTAAAATTTTAAAAGAAAATTTATTGTATAAATATATAGCAAGCATTGCCATCAAATAAGATATTGTGCCAGCCATTAAAACATCTGATAAATAATGAGCACCCATAACAATACGTGATAAAGCAACAACACCTGTAATTGCAATAGAAATACCATAAAGAATAGCATAACCTTTTTTTGTGTTTAAAGTTTTTATACATAATGGTAAGGCAATTAAAGAATAAGTTATACCAGCACCTGCTGTATGTCCTGATGGAAAAGATTCAAAGAAAGAACTAGTTACATTAAGATTTACATCATAATCACTAGCAATATGACTTGACATGCCATTAAAAATAAACCATTTTGTAAATCCTTGACTTTCTACATTATGACTATTTAAATAATAAATTGTTCTAAATCTTTCGCGACCAACAAATGGTTTAATTCCTTGAACAATAACTTGTGATGCTAAAGCCGTGAAAATAATTACTAAAGCAAAAGGAAGTAGCTTATAATAAAAGTCTTTTAAATATCTATTACTTAAAAAATACAATATAAAACATAAAATCATGGCCATAAATACCATTATTGCATAAGTTAAATAATTATCATGTAAAAAGCTTAATTTATTAGGATGTAATAATGATAAATATTTACCCATTTTATATAAACCAAATGCACAAGCCCCAACACAAATTAAACATGCAAATATTTGTGTGATGATTCTTAAACTTTTATTTACTATTTTATTGAAATTAACAAATAAAATAGCACCCGCAAACATTAAAAACAAATATAGTGGCATTTCACCAATTACTTCAAACATTCTTCCAAAATAATTATGTGAATAATATTCTCCATTTTGTAAACCACTTGATGCTAATAAGTTAGATATATTATAATCTAAAAAAGTGGCAATTAATGTTAAAGTAATAAATATTAATAAAAACAAACTTATTTTTAATATTTTTTTCTTTTTGCTATTCATAGAAAAAAGTCCCCTTTTGAAAATTTATTCTTAAAAATTATACATTAAATGACAAATTAAGTAAATAGTAATTACGCATGAAAGCAAAAATAAATAAAAAATAGTGGCTTTTATGTTAAAAAATGGGTAAAAATGGCATG
>CANQTM010000045.1 GCA_947626825.1 uncultured Bacilli bacterium
AGAAAAAATAGAATTATAGAACAAATACCACAAAAAAGTTGAATACAAAGTTATTTTTTGCATGCAAAAAAACATGGGAAAAGCCCTAAATTTAGGCACTATTCCATGTTTTTATTTTTGCCATTTTTTTGAGAATTCCTCCAAATTTAAGTATTAACATAATGCAATAAAAAAATATGTGACATCAATAATAGCAAAAAGTAATAATTAAGCGGCGTAATTAAAATTTTAACTTCAAAAATAATAATTTAAAAATGTAAATTGTAATATTTGTTATGGAATATTTTTATCGTTTAAAAATATAATTCTTAATTATAAATCAAAATCATATAATAATTTGAAAGGATTAGATTATATGAAAATTATAAAATGTGGTGGAGTTTCTCTTGATAAATTAGAAAATAGATTAAAGATATATCAAGAAATAAAAGAATATGATGGAAGTGTTCTTCTAGTGGTTTCAGCTTTTGCAAGTGGACCATATTCAACTAATTCTTTAAAAGGATTATTAAATGATAATTATAATTATGAAATGTTACAAGAAATGATTACTATTGGTGAAGTTATATCATCAATTAGAATTACTAATGAATTATTAAATGAATTTGTAGATGCAACATTAATTTATAAAGAACAAATTGGTATCTTTGTCGAATCATCAAATAAAATGGATAGTATAAGTGGTTATGATGGTAAATATATTCAAGATGCCCTATTAAAACATAAAGTTGTGGTTGTACCAGGTTTTATTGGAATTAATCAAGATAATAAAATTGTTTCATTAAATCAAAATGGTAGTGATCTAACAGCAGTAATTATTGCCAAAATGTTAAATTTAAACGATGTTTATTTATATAAAGATGTTTTAGGTTTGGCTTCTTTAGATCCACAAGAGAATAAAAATTATAAATTATATAAAAGTGTTAGTTATTCATTAATGTTACAAATAATTATGCATGGAAGTAATCTTGTTCAAGAAGAAGCATTACGTTTTGCCAAAGATAATAATATTACAATACATATTCAACATTATTTAAATCATTCATATGAAACGAAAATAAGTGCTTTAGGTAATGAAAAAGTTCTTGTTTTTCAAAAAAATAATCATGAAATTTTTATTGATGGATATAGCAATAAAGAAAATATTGAAAATATTTTACTTTTAAAAGAAATTTCATATGATTATATTTTGCCATGTAATTCATATTTAAAAATTGTTACTAACTATAATAATCAATCTGAAATCATTTCACTTCTACATGATAAATATTTAAAAGGAGAATTATAAACATATGATATTTTATAAATTACAAGCCACAGGTAATGATTTTATTGTTCTAATAAATGATTTAGATATTGAATTGGATGTAAAAAAATTGTGTGATCGTCATTATGGAATTGGTGCTGATGGTATAATTATTATTGATAAAACTTATAATTTAAAAATATACAACAGTGATGGTAGCATTGCTAAAATGTGTGGCAATGGTTTACGATGTGTAGGTAAATTATTAAATTATTTGACAAATAAAGATAAAATAAATGTTTTTATCGATAATGATCGTTTAGAAATTTATCAAATAAATGAAAATGAAAATTCTATTTTAATGCCAACACCTATAATGATAAATCATGATGATGGTTATTATGTTAATGTATTAAATAACCATTATGTTTTATTATGTAATGACTTAGATAAAGCAAATTTTAATGATAAATTAAAATTACTTTCAAAGGAAAAAAGGTGCAATATTCACTTAGTTGAAATTGTTAATAAAAAGTTAATCAAAATAAAAACATATGAATATGGTGCTGGTGAAACAAAAAGTTGTGGCTCAGGTGCTATTGCTGTATTTTTTGCATTATATATGTTAAATAAAGTAGATAATAATTTAACAATATCGCAAAATGGTGGTAATGTTAAATGCCAATATAAAAATAACCATTATTATTTACAAGGAACAGTTAATTTATTATTTAAAGGAGAATTAATTGATGGAATTTGAAAATTTAATTTCAAATAGATTAGGTGGCAGTGATTTTTATAAAACCAATTATTACAAATTTGAAAAATATTCGAATTTAAAAAGAAAATGGTTAGATAATCATCCTAATGAAACATTGTTAGATTTTGGAATTGGTGAAGGCGATGAAATGCCACCATCATTTGTTTTAGAAAAATTAGATAAAGAAATATATAAATATGAAAATCGAATTTATGCTGATAATGGAATTGATTTTTTAAAACAAATAGCTGCAATACATTTAAAAGAAATTTATAATTTAGAAATTAAAAATCCCTTAACAATGATAAATCATGTTATGGGTGCTAAAAGTGCTTTAACTTTAGTTCCATTGGCATTTGTTTCAGATTTAGATATTGTCATTACTACAACACCAGGTTATGAAGTATTAGCAAATATGGCAAGTTGGCTTCATGGAAAAATTTATCAAGTACCTTTATATCAAGAAAATAATTATTTACCAGATTTAGATGCAATACCAGAAGAAATATATCAAAAAACCAAAATTTTTATAATTAATTATCCTAATAATCCAACTGGTGCTATAGCAACTAAAAGTTTTTACAAAAAGTTAGTAACATTAGCACTTAAATATAATTTTATTATTGTAAATGACAATACATATGGAGTTTTTACATATAAGACACCTCCATTAAGCATTCTTTCTATTCCAGATGCCTTTAAATGCGCTATTGAAATTCATTCTTTTTCAAAAATGTTTAATATGACTGGTATGAGAATTGGTTTTATTGTTGGTAATGAAACGGGTATAGATATCATAAAAAAAGTAAAGGACAATGTCGATTCTGGACAATATATTCCAATACAACTTGCTGCATGTGAAGCTATTTTAAATGAAAAAAAATATTTACCTAGATTAAAAGATAAATATTATAAAAGAATGAAAACAATAAGCAAAATTTTAAATTCCAGTGGTCTTAAAGTTACTATGTCAAATGGAACTTTTTATCTATATATAAAAGTTCCAAATAAATTTAAAACAGCAGATGAATTTACAAGATTTTTATTAGATAATTGTGGTATATTTGTAATGCCTTGGGATGAAGTTGAACCACATATTAGATTATCAATGACTTTTTATTGCAAAACTACAGAAAAGTTATTTTATCAAGAATTAGAAAATCGTTTAAAAAGAATTATGTAAATATAATTAAGTTCATTTAAATTCATGTTAATTTAAATGACTTTTTTATTAAATTGAATAATATCTTACAATTTGATAAAATGTAATGGGTGATGTATTTTGCAAAGATATTTTGTAACTAAAGAAAATGAAAAATTTATTTTATTAGATAATGATTTTCATCACATAAAAGATGTAATGCGTCTTAAAAATAATGATCAAATTATATGCATTTATGATAAAAAAAGTTATTTATGCACAATATCATTTGATTCCACTTCATATAATATAAACATTATTAAAGAGGTTACAGTAGATAATGAATTTAAAGAAAAAATCATTTTATATCAAGCTTTAATTCGTAATGAAAAATTTGATTTAGTTATTCAAAAAGCTACAGAATTAGGTGTTAGCGAAATTTATCCTACAATATGTCAAAGAAGTATAATTAAAATTAATAATGAAAAAGAAGAAGCAAAAATAAAACGTTATAATAAAATAATTAAAGAAGCTTGTGAACAATCACATCGTCAAGAAATGGCAATATGCCATAATTATTTAAATTTAAATCAAATTAGAATTGATAATGATACATTAGGTTTAATTGCCTATGAAAATGAAGCAAATTATAATTCATTAAATGTTGTTTTAAAAAATATTAAAGATTATAAAAAAATAGCTATTGTTATTGGACCTGAAGGCGGCTTTAGTTTTGATGAAGTACAATATTTATTAAATATGGGTTTTCAAAGTGTTTCATTAGGCAAAAGAATATTAAGAAGTGAAACGGCTTCATTATATTTATTATCAATTTTGAATTATGTTTTGGGGGACTAACTATGAAATCATTTTATATTTATGCTTTAGGATGTAAAGTAAATTCATATGAAATAGAAGCCATAAAAGATGATTTATTAAGTGCTAATTTAGTTTTAACTGATGAAACAAATGCAGATTATATAATAATTAATACATGTTGTGTTACTAATACTGCTGCTAGTAAATCACGTCAAAAAATAAATTCATTACATAATAAAAATCCTCATGCTAAAATAATAGTTATGGGATGTTATGTTCAAGGCTTTTATAATGAAATAAAGGATTATCCATATATTTTATTATATATTGGAACCAATAATCGTTCTAAAATAAAAGATTATATTTTAAATGATATAAATAACAAAACATCATTGGTTTGTGATGTTTCTTTATTTAAAGAATATGAAAATTTAAATATAACTAATTATTTTGAAAATACACGTGCATATTTAAAGATTCAAGATGGCTGTAATAATTTTTGTAGTTATTGCATTATTCCTTATGTTAGAGGAACAATTAAATCAAGAAATAAAGATGAAATTTTAAAGGAAGTACAAAATTTAATTTCTTTAGGCTATAAAGAAATAGTTCTAACTGGCATTCATACAGGAAGTTATGGTCAAGATTTAAAAGATTATGATTTTACTATGTTAGTTAAAGATATTTTAAAAATTAATGGTTTATATCGTCTTAGAATTTCAAGTATTGAAGAAAGTGAAATCACTGATGAATTGATTGATTTAATAAAAAACAATCAAATATTGGCCAAACATCTTCATATTCCATTACAAGCAGGAAGTGATAAAATTTTAAAATTAATGAATAGAAAATATAATTTACAAACATTTAAAAATAAAATTAAAGATATCAAAAATAAAATTAGTGATATTGCCATTACTACAGATGTTATTGTAGGTTTTCCAGCAGAAGACGACAATGATTTTTTAGAAACTATTAATACATGTAAAGAAATTGGTTTTAGTAAAATTCATGTTTTCCCATTTTCAAGTAGGAAAGGTACATTAGCTAGCAAAATGAAAAATCAAGTTCTAAATGAAGTTAAGAAAAAAAGAGCTAATGCTTTAATTGCTATCTCAGATGAATTAAATTATAATTATAATAGACAATATTTGAATAAAGACATTGATGTTTTAATTGAAGAATATGATAATGGTTATTATCTAGGCCATACATCAAATTTTATAAAAGTTAAATGTGAAAGTGATAAAAAAATTGAAAGAAATAGCATAATTAATGTCCATATTAAACAAATTTATGATAGTTATGTTATTGCAACTATAAATAAAGAAGGAGAAACAAAAAAATGAAATTAAATAAGTATATTGATCACACTTTATTAAAACCTGAAGCTACAGAAGAACAAATTAGCAATTTATGTAAAGAAGCCATTAAATATGATTTTGCTAGTGTTTGTGTAAATCCAACACATGTAAAATTATGTGCTAAATTACTAAAAGAAAGTGATGTTAAAGTATGTACTGTTATTGGATTCCCATTAGGTGCCAATACAAGTGCTGTAAAGGCATTTGAAACAAAAGATGCTATTGCAAATGGTGCTCAAGAAGTTGATATGGTTATTAATATTGGGGCTTTAAAAGAAAAAAATTATGATCTTGTAAAAGAAGACATTAAAGCAGTTTATGATGCTGCTAATCATACTTTAGTAAAAGTTATTTTTGAAAATTGTTTATTAACAAAAGAAGAAATTGTTAAAGCATGTGAAATTTGTATGGAAGTAGGCGTTGATTATGTTAAAACTTCAACTGGATTTAATAAATCAGGAGCAACTTTTGAAGATGTTAAATTAATGGCTGATACTGTTAAAGGTAAATGTAAGGTTAAGGCCGCAGGTGGAGTAAGAACTTATGATGATGCAATTAAAATGGTTAATGAATGTCATGCATCAAGAATTGGTACTTCAGCAGGGGTTACAATTGTTGATGGAGAACATGATTAATGCTAACAAAAAAGGAATCATTTGATTTAAATCCTGCAAATTATGATAAATATCGACCAAATTATCCCAATATAATTTATCAAGAAATAAAAAAATATTGTAATTTACAAAATGGTAGTAAATTATTAGAGATTGGTATTGGTACTGGCCAAGCAACATCATTATTTTTAAAAGAAGATTATCAAATAACGGCAATTGAACTAGGATATAATCTTAGTTTATTTGTTTCCAATAAATTTTCAAAATATTCTAATATTAAAATTATTAATGATGATTTTATGACACATAATTTTTTAAATGAAAAATTTGATTTAATATATTGTGCCAGTGCTTTTTGGTGGCTTGATAAACCATTAGTTTATCAAAAAATATATAATTTATTAAATGAAAATGGTGTTCTTGCAATATTTGCTAATCATCCATATCCAAATAAATGCAAAGATAAAACAAATATTGCTAGTAAAAAAATTTATCATAAATATTATCAAAACAATAAAAAAATAAAAGAATTTTCTAAAAATGATTTAAAAATTATAACTAATGAATTAAAAGAATTTGGCTTTAAAAATGTCAAAAGTTTTCTTTATAAAAGAATAAGAAAATTATCAACTAGTAAATATATTGGCTTAATAAATACTTATTCTGACCATATAATAATGGATCAATCATTAAAAAAGAAATTTGATAATGACATGAAACAGGCAATTAATAAAGTTGGTGGCTTTATTAATATTTATGATACTATTGATTTATATTTAGCAAAAAAATAAATAATTTTATTAATTAGTAATTTCATATTATTAAATGGTGATTATTATAAAAATTGGAATTATTGATAGTGGACTTGGTGCCATTAGTGTTTTAAACCATTTAATTAATAAAAAAATATATCACGAATATTTCTTATTTTTAGATTATAAATTCAATCCATTTGGTGAAAAAAATGAAAAAGAATTATATAATCGTTTGCAAAACGCAATAAATTATTTAAAAAAATGTCAATGTCAAAAAATAGTTATTGCTTGTAATACTTTATCAGTTGTAGCAACAAAATATAATATTAATGATGTAATTATGCCATTACATATTTTTAAAAATTGTTTAAATAAAAATTTTGATAAAGATTCAATTTTATTAGCAACTGACTATACAATAAATAGCAATGTATATCCTTTTAAATCTCGTAAATCAAGTGATTTAGTACGTTATATTGAGGGCAACAAGCCTTTTGATTTTTCAAATTTTTTAGATAGTTATCAAAAATTATTTTTAGGTTGTACTCATTTTTATTTATTAAAAAACAAATTTAAAAATCATAACATATTTGATAGTGGTGAATTAATTTGCCAATATTTTCCAAAAAGTTGCCAACAATTAACTATAAATATTTTATTAACAAAGTTAAATGTTAATATAAAAAATCACCTTTTTTACCATATTCATTGTCATAAAATGTCATTTAAGGTAATAAATATATGATTTTTAATGAAAAATATGTCAAAAATATTTTTTTTACTTGAAATTGATTTTTTCATTCTATATAATTATACGAGGTAGCAAATGGTGCTTCTAAAGGGGTGAAAAATAATGCCAAAGACAGTTGTTCGTGAGAATGAAACTTTAGATGATGCTTTACGTAGATTTAAAAGACAAGTATCTAAAGCTGGAACTCTTGCTGAAGCACGTAAAAGAGAATTTTACCTAAAACCAGGTCTTAAAAGAAAATTAAAATCTGAAAACGCTCGTCGCAATAGTAAATCTAAATCATATTAATTTTTAATGACTTTGATTCGTTAATGAATTGAAGTCTTTTTTTATATTATTTTATATATTATTAATTAATAAAATTCAAAATAAATATTTATTTGCTAATTATTAATTATTTTTTATATATTATTTACATATATTTTAAAAGGTGACTAGTAAATGATATATATTGAAAATAATAAAGTTAAAATTTTAGGATATCAAAAAATATGTCAAGTAAATGATAAGAATATCATTTTTATTGATAATAAAAAAAATATTTTAGTAGAGGGAAATGACTTAATTATTGATTATCTAGAAAATGATGAATTTTCTATAATTGGAATGATAAAAAAAATTGAATTTTATGATTAGAGCAGGAAATTTATATAAAATTAGAGCTTTTGATATTTCATATATTTTAGAAAAAATAAAAAAAGAAAAAATAAAAATTTACAAATTAAAACAAATAAGTGAATTTACATATACATTTATTTCACCTATAATCTATGAAAAAAAATTAAAAATATTATTTGCAAATATTGAAATTGTAAAAAAAGTTGGTTATTTATCAATTTTAATTTCACTATTAAAATATAAAACAACATTAGTTGCCATGATTATTTCAATATTTTTTTATATTTCATTATCTAATCGAATTTGGAAAATTAATGTAATTGGTGATAGTGAATCATTAGACCTATTTATAAAAAATCAATTATTAACCAATAATATTTATGTTGGTGCTAAAAAGTTAGATGTTAATGAATTAAGTACTATTCAAAATAAAATCTTATATGTAAATTATGATGTTATTGAATATTTATCTATTGAAGAAAATGGTTGTGCTATAAATGTAAATTATCATAAAAAAAGAAAAGAAAATGATAATTTAAAATTTAAAGGCAACCTATATGCTAAAAAAGATGGAATGATAAAATCATTTGATCTTTTATCAGGTGAAAAAGTAGTTAAAATTAATGATTATGTAAAAACTGGTGACTTACTTGTTAAAGATATTTTAACAACAGACTATAATCAAGAAATTTATATTGGAACTTATGGAAGTGTATATGCCTATACTTGGTATTATATTACGGTTGATCAAACAATTAATAATGCTTCAAAACAAAAAGAAACAATATTGGCAAATTTATTATTAGAAATAAAAAGTCAAATTTCTTTAAATTTTACAGAAAATGAATATATTTGTGAAGAAAATATGTTACAATTTAAGGTAGAAAATGATAGGGTATATTTAAAAATGCATTTTACATGTGTTGAAGATATAGCAAAGGAGTAAGAATGAAATTACAAATATTACTAAATAATTATAATTTTTCATTAGAAGATTTAAAAAAATTTTATGGTCGTGAAGATTTCAATTTAAAAAAGGTAGAAGAAAGTTTTAATTGTAATATTTGTGCAAGTGGTGAAATATTAAATATTGATATAAATGATGATAATGTTGAAATGGTAAAAAAAACTATAAACCATATGATTGATATTATTTTAAAAAAACAAGATTTAGATGAAATAACCATGCAACAAATTATTAATAGAATAAAAAATAATCAAGAAGAACTTGCAGATAATATTATTTTTGTTACTACATATAATGGTAAAATAATAAGACCAAAAACAAATTCTCAAATTAAATATTTTAATTTACTTGAAAAAAATAGTATTGTTTTTGCTATGGGTGCTGCTGGAACTGGTAAAACATATTTAGCAGTTGCTTATGGTATTAAATTATTAAAATCTAAAAAAATAAATAAGATTATTGTTACTCGTCCTATTGTTGAAGCAGGCGAAAATTTAGGCTTTTTACCTGGAGAACTAAAAGAAAAAGTTGATCCATATTTAATACCAATTTATGATGCATTTAATGACATTGTTGGCAAAGAAACTTTAGAAAAATATCTTGATAAAGGTATTGTTGAAATAGCACCTCTTGCCTATATGAGGGGTCGTACATTAAATGATGCATTAATTATATTAGATGAGGCGCAAAATACAACTACAACTCAAATGAAGATGTTTCTTACAAGACTTGGATACAATGCAAAAATGATTATTACAGGTGATGAATCCCAAATTGATTTAAAATCTTCAATTAAATCTGGTATTATTCAAGCAATGGAAATACTAAATGACATTGATGATATTGCTTTTTTACATTTTGAAAGCCATGATGTTGTTAGACATCCTTTAGTTAGCAAAATAATTACTGCTTATGAAAAGGCAGAAATAAATTTAAAAAAAACTAATAATTAACAATTATTTATTTCAAATATATGTAAAAAATAATTGATTTTTCTATTAAAAAGGTAATGGAATTATAGCATAAAAATGATAAAATAATTGAAAGAAGAGGAGAAATCAAAATGTCAAGCAATTATTTTTTAAATAAAGTTGTTGTTGTTACAGGTGGCGCACATGGTATTGGAAAAGAAATAGTTGAATCTTTTAAAAAAGAGGGCGCTTTAGTTGCCACGATTGATATAAATGATAATTATTATTTTAAAGGCGATTTATCAAAAAAAGAAATTTTAGAAGAATTTGCAAATAAAGTAATTAATGAATTTAAAAGAGTAGATTTTATAATTAATAACGCAGCACCATTATCTAAAGGACTTTCAACATGTAATTATGATGAATTTGAATATGCGTTGAAAGTTGGTGTTACGGCACCATTTTATTTAACAAAATTATTGATGAATTATTTAACTTTAAATGCTTGTATAATCAATATTTCTTCAACAAGAGATCGTATGAGTCAGCAAGAAACAGAAAGTTATAGTGCAGCAAAAGGAGGCATATATGCTTTAACGCATGCAATGGCTGTTACTTTAGCCGGTAAAGCACGTGTAAATTCAATTTCTCCTGGATGGATAGATACAACAAATTCTAATTTTACTGGTCCTGATGCCACTCAACATTTAGTTAAAAGAGTTGGAAAACCTTGTGATATTGCCAATATGGTTTTATTTTTATGTTCTGATAAAGCAAGTTTTATAACAGGTGAAAATATCACAATTGATGGTGGAATGAGTAGATTGATGATATATCACAATGATAATAAATGGAAATTTGAAGATTAATATTGACAACTGTTATAGATTTTTTAAAATATTATTGATAAAAAAACAAGAATTATTAAGGACAAAAAAATGAAAAAAATTGATAGATTTATTGAATGTGTAAAAGATAATTATGATACTATTATGAGTATTTACAAAATGCAATATCATAATTTAGAAAATGAAGAATATAAGTTTCTTTTATTATGTTTAAAAAATAATGGACAAAGACTTCCAGTAAAATGTTTTTCTAAAACCATTGAAGAATATATGTTTTTTAACAAAATGTTAGATTTATCAAAAAAATTATCAATAATTGCTAATAACATTTTAGAAAAACATGATGAATATATATCATTAGAAAATATTATGGACGAATATTGCCATAATGGCTCTGAATGGCTTGCAAAATCATCTTTATATAGTAAATAGTAGTTATTTTAAATTAAAAATACATAATAAACAAAGAACTATTAAAAGCAGATGCTTAAAATAGTTCTTTTTTTGGAATAAATTATTCTGCAGCTTGTGGAAGTACAAAGTTAAGTGTAAAATCAGGGGCAGTTCCTTCAATTGTAACACTAGGTGTAGGTCCTGTAGTCACTGATCCAATTGTGAAGTTAGGTGTTAAACCATCTGTTCCTGCAGGCCCTTGGATACCTTGCTCCCCTTGAATACCCTGTTCACCTTGAGGGCCAGTAGCG
>CANQTM010000046.1 GCA_947626825.1 uncultured Bacilli bacterium
TTATAGCATCTAAAAGATGTTATAACCAAAATTGGAAACGCAAACGCGTCGCGACCCCTAGGGGTCAAGCCATTAGCATGGCTTTAAAAGGCTAAGAAAGGATTAATGAATTAGTGGTTATTTTCATAGCCAAATTCATTATACGGACTTAAACATGTTTTATATAACATATGAAATTTATTCAATCTTTTAAAAAATGTTTGTCGTTTTTTTAAAAAATTAATATTAACATTTTTGAATTATTAAATTTTAATTGTTCTTCACTGCATCATGCGTTAGAGCCAAGATTATTAAAGCACTTAGTCATTTTTTTTTTAAGAGTTTTAAATTTAAACATTTTCAAATGCATTTTTAACTTTATTATAGTCAAAGTGACCATAGACATCTTTCATTGCCACATGACAACCAATTTCTCTTAATACTTCAGGGCAATAACTTTGATTGACCTCGCAAGAATTGTATAACACAATAATTTTCATTCGAAATTCATCAAATGCCTTTCTTGCTTTGTCACATTCAAATTCAATAAAACTTTTATTAACTGGTGTTTTTGATAGCACTCTACAATAATTTTCAGATACGTAGTTCTTGCAATAGCGGCAAGAGCCTTTATTAACTACCATCGTTTTACTACTAACGATAAGGGCAAATAATTCACACATATCCATTCTTTCTGAAAGAGATTGCTTAATACTACAAGCTAAACTCGTATCTCTAGATTGTTTTAAATCATGTACATTATTAAAATTCAAAGAAAGATAATGATTATTTTTCCAACTAATTAATTGTTCAATAGCATCATGATCTTCATCCCACGCACCAGCTAAATATGTTTGTCCAAAATAACTCATATACTTTTCCCCATTTTCCACGAACATTTTTAAATACCGCCACTTGATCGCCACCTATTTTTAACTGCAAAATTTTATCTTTATTGTAAGATGAAAGTGGGTTTACAAGATGACAAATATTTAACGTACAAATTATCTCATTATTTGGCATCAAAGTAAAGCAAATAAAATTTATAAAGATTGGTGGTGAAAAAATGTCAAAAGGATATAGTGGAATGTTTCGCGGGACCAAAGGTGATAGAGTCGCTGAGGGAATAAATCCAAATATTCAAAAAGAAAAAGCCTTTTCTTATGCTGAAGAAATAAGTAAAAAAGGTACATCAGATGAAAAGTTTTTTTTAAATACTGTTACCATTGTTTATGATGAAGCGAACGATAAGTATTATTATGGCATGAATCATGGCATTGAATTGCACAAAAGCAAAAAAAGCGTTATACTATTTGGCGATAAAACACACGAAGGAATATTACCTAAAGTAAAATTAAATAGATATCCATTAGGTAATTGTGCAGAAGTAGATGCAATAAATAATGCATTAAACGCAGGTGCAAAACTAGAAAATCTTCATATGTCAACATTAGATGTATCTCGTAAGAATATTAGATCACATAGTATTATTGAAAAATGTGCTTGCAAAAATTGTGTTGCCACATTTAAAGGCAAAATCAAAAAGAATAACACAGGATGGGAAAATTAAAATGAACAAGAAAAATTTTATTAATATTTCAATGAATGGAAGATTAGCATATCAATTAATGTGTGCAGAAAAGTATTTTGTTAATAAATATCCAAATAAAGATTTTACTGAATTATTTCATATTTTATGGAAAGTTACAAATGGAATGTATTGGGATACATTTTCAGGTTATCTTATTGAACTAAAGAAGGAATATTTCTTTAAGGTTAGTTCATATGATGATAGAAATTGGTTATATCTAACCAAAAAGCAATATGATTTATTTAAACCAATGGTTAGTGAATTTGATGATGAAGATGAAGCACTTCTTTTGACATTAATTGATCAAGCAGAAGTTTACGCTTATACTGTTGTGCCAAAAGATACAAGTGAATCAATTGATATTGTTTTTGAAACAATTGAATTTCTAAAGAAAAGAAAAATAAAACTACCAGATATAAAACTAATTGAAATTTATACCATTGATCAAATGGATGGCTGGGGAGATTTCTTTGATGGCACAAAGTTATCTATTATATTAAAAAATAGATAAAAATTAAAAAGATAAAAACGATTTATGCAAAAGATTATTAAATAAAGCACTAAATCGTTTTTTTGTAAGTTAAATATCTAAGAAATGAGAAAATTTAAACTTTGCCAAATGCTAGTTTAACTTTATTATAATCATAATTTACTTACCATATTTCATTTCTATGTGAAGACCTATCCATTTTAAAAACTTAGACATTTAATTTTTTCATCTTCTACAAATAATCTTTTAACTTTATCACATTCGAATTCAACAAAGTTTTTGTTAACTTGATATTTGCTTTTCATGCAATAAGTGCGATATGAATTATAATTATCACAATAAAAGTAATAACCACTAGCATCTAATTTACTTTAATTACCAACAATAAGAACGAATACAACTCTCACGTCCATTCTTTTTGAAAGTGATTATTTAATACTGCAGACGAAACTACTATCTCTAGATTTAATAAAATCATATATATTTTCAAAGCCAAATGAAAGATGATGGTTATCTTTCCAACCAATTAATTGTCCTTAGGCTTTGTGACTTCTTCATATGCACTAGTTAATATGTTAAGTTCATAAACATCACTCTCTAATTTTTTCAACATCTTTTTTTTGTACTACTATATACACTTTGCCATTTATTTTTCTTTTATTTTTTTTACATTCTTTTATTAAAAAATGCGAAGATTGTTTAAGACTATGATTAATTCTTGATCTTCCTGTACCCATCAACGGAATATATAGAGGAACCCCTTGGCCATTTGTATCATACTCATCTAATATGCATTTAATACATTTTTTAAGATTTTTTTTGCTACTATAAGCTTTACCATTTTCATCAAATTTTGATAATCCAACTAAGTAAAAAACTGTCATATTAAAATATATTTTTACAATTGATCCAAACCCCTTAATAGAATTATTAGGCGAGATATCAATTAAACGTTTAATTTTTTTTGTTTTGTCAGTTTCATTAAATTCCTTAATTTCTTCGAAATTATCAATTTTGTCTTCTATTTGAAGTAACCATTGCCCTTGTAGCGTTTCACTTGAAACTTCTTGTATAGTTTTATCACTTGGTTTAGTAATGTTCACATGATAATCAACATCAAAAGGAATAACTACAATTTTTTCTTTTGATTGTTCTTTTTTATTAAAGGATAACACAATTAAATCTTGATCAATTTCTTTTAAAGTATTATTGCTTTTTTTCCAAATGGTTTCATTTATTTTTAATCTATTATCTTTGTTAATTGCTAAAATCGTTGCCTCTTTGAATATTAAAAAATAATCTTTATTTTTACAAACTTCCTTTTTTTCAAGTTTTGTAAGATTGGGCGCATTTTTAACTATTATTTTTAAATCATCGGCCAAAGATTGCAAATTTAGGACTTCTTCTTTAATAAATATATTTAATTTTTCATCTTTATCTTTAATTGAATTAAATTCAAATCTCAAATCCCGAGGAACATCATATTCTCTATTCATTATTCTTGATGATTCATTTTTATCAATATTAAACTTGATATTTAAATCATGAATAAAACAACAAATTATGTTTATGTCTCCTTGCTGAGGGTCAATTGAATGTTTTTTAATTACATCAATTAACTTTGCAAAAACAAAGTCTTTTGTTTCCTCTATTTTAATTGTCACTATAAGTACACCTCCATTTTTTTAATAAACATTTGAACTTTTTAAGTCAAACCATATTCACAAGATGGTAAATATTTATATACAAATTATACCATTTTAAATCATCAAATTAAAGGCAACTATGATTAGGATATTTAACTAATATGCAAAAGCAAAAAAAGGAATGTGTAGTTTTTGAATATTTTTATAGTTTTGGTGTGAAGGCATAATTGCAAATTAAATTTCATTTTGGTTAGTACTAATTAAAAACTACTCTATCTATGACTATTTCTTTTTTAAAAATAATATTTTTTCATTTAAATAAATTTTTAATCACATCATAGATTTTGAGCGATAATAAAATTTAAATATGATTTTATAACTATAATATATAGACTTTATTTTCTATCTTTTTCTCAATTTTTTTAAATGCCGCCACCTAATCGCCACCTATTTCTGACTACAAAATTTCATCTTTGTTTTAAAATTTGATTGTATTCATAGATAGCAAATGTTTGAAATATAAATTATAGCATTTACGGCATCAAATTAAAGTGAACACAGAAAGGGAGGCTAGTATGAATAGCAAAAAAAGAAATGGACGTAGAGACATATGGAATGCTTTTATGGTTAAAAATGCAACATTTGAAAATGATATTCCTTATTGTCCTACTACAGGCGAAATCCCTACATCCATTATTACTTGGGAAGAAGCCCTACATATTTATAACAAAGAAATGGTTTCAAGAAAAAAAAAAAAATTTAAGAAGAACGACTATATAACGTTTAACTTAGATGATTACAAATTTGATTTTGGCAAAAACAGTATTTGGGTGAACTCATCAAAAGCTTTAAAAATTATAAGGCATTTTGAAGGAATAATTACTCCAGATTATAGTACTTACATTGATATGCCTGAGTCAATAAAATACTATAACACCTATAGAATGCGAGCATTTGGACTTTGGTGTACAGAATGTGGCATTAAGGTAATCAATAATGTTAGATGGGATTATACAAACAATTATTCATATTGTTTTTGTGGTATCCCTAAAAATTCAATTGTATTAATAGGAACAATTGCTAGTGATTTAAAGAAAAAAGAAAATCGACTAATTTTTGAGGAAGGCTTTTTCAAAATGATTGAAATCCTTACTCCAAAAATAATACTTGTGTATGGTTCTGCAAATTATTCATGTTTTCTAAAAGCTAAAGATATGGGAATTAAAATCATCCAATACAAAAGTTTTACAAATAGAAGATTTAATGGAGGTAATAGTAATGGCCAATGGTTATAGGAAAATGTTTCATGTGACCAAAGGTGATAAAATAGCAAAAGAAACAAATCAAATATTCAAAAGAAAAAGACTTTTTTTATGTTGTAAGAACAGTTAAAATGGCGTATCAAATGAAAAGTTCTTTATAAATATTGTTACTATTGTTTATGATAAAGTTCGATGACTTTTTTATAACGATTTTGTAGTGTGTATTGCGATTATTCTTGCTAAAATTTTTGTGATGTGATATCATTTACTAGCAAATATATAAAACTGCGGACTTGGAGCAATACTCAAGAGGCCGAAGAGGCGCCCCTGCTAAGGGTGTAGGTCGGGAAACTGGCGCGAGAGTTCAAATCTCTCTTGCTCCGCCATTGAAAATTTAGCAGATTGAAGTCAAATTCAATCTGTTTTTTTATTACAAGAGAAGTTTGGTTCGAACCAACGCCAAGGCTCACATGGTCCATATAGATGCATTTTTTGCATACAAGATGGTCCATATAGATGCATTTTTTTGTTGTAAAACTTTTCTGTTTGGAGTATTATAATGTTGGAAGGTGAAAAAATGCTTAACCGTAAAATAATGGAAGAATTGATTTCATGGAAAAATATGCATCGAAAAGAGTGCCTTTTAGTAAAAGGAGCTCGTCAAATAGGTAAAACATTTATTATCGAAAAATTCGGAAAAACACACTATACAAGTTATATTTATATCAATTTTATAAAAGAGCCAGAACAAAAGAAAATATTTGATGGATCTTTATCTGCTGATGAAATATATAAACGTATTTCACTTTATGTTGATAATGTGACTTTCATAGAACACGACACTTTAATTTTTTTAGATGAAATTCAAGATTGCCCTAATGCCAGAACAGCACTTAAATTTCTTGCCCTTGATGGACGTTATGATGTTATTGCTTCTGGATCACTACTTGGGCTTAACTACAAAGAAATTTCTTCAGTTCCTGTAGGATATGAACGTCAAATTGAAATGTCTTCTCTTGATTTTGAAGAATTCTTATGGGCCATTGGTAAGAGTAAACAAAGTATTGCTACTTTGAAATATTATTTTGATCACAAAGAAAAAGTAGATGATGGCATCAATCAAGAATATCTATCAATTTTAAATGATTATATGGTTGTTGGTGGCATGCCAGAAGCTGTAAATGTCTTTATTGAGACTAATAATTATCAAGAAGTTTATAAAATACAGCAAAAAATTCTTAATAGTTATTTCTACGATATCAACAATTATTCTACAGTTCCTGAAAAGCCAAAAATTGCAGCATGTTATCGCTCAATTCCACGACAATTAGCCAAAGATCATACAAGATTTCAATATAAAACTATTGAAGAAAAAGCAACATCACGCAAATTTGCAAGTAGTCTAGATTGGCTACTTGGTGCCTCACTTATCAAAGCTTGTTGTAATGTGGCAACTCCTATGTTTCCATTAATTGCCTATGAAAAACCTGAACAGTTCAAAATATATATGCATGACATTGGTTTACTTACATCAATGTTTGGACAAGAAACACAACAAGCTATCTTAAAAGGAAATTTAGTAGGTCCTGCTAAAGGTGGTATTTATGAAAATCTAATTTTTGATATTTTAGCAAAACGTGGTTATTCTCTTTATTATTTTAAAACTGAGAATAGTACTCAAGAAATTGAGTTTTTAATAACAAAAGAACAATCAATTATTCCTATTGAGGTAAAAGCAAAAAATGGAACAACCTTATCATTAAATAACTTTATCGATCAATTCAAGCCACCATTTGCTTACAAGTTAGTTACTGGAAATGTTGGTGTTGTTGACACAAAAATTACAATTCCACTTTATATGGCCTTGTTTATTTAAGGCCTTACTATTAAAGAGCATCATTGTCTAATCTGACTTTGATGTTTTTTTCTACAAGTGTTATCTGTCACAAATTCAAAAAAATTTCAAATTTGTGACACATTTTATAATAAATGTGTTATGATATATATGGTGATGCATATGTTAATTAAAAGAACTCAATATTTAGAACATATTAAAAGATTTTATGAATCAAATTTAATCAAGGTTCTAACTGGTGTTAGAAGATGTGGAAAAAGTGTTTTATTAAATCAAATTAAAGATGAATTAATTGATGAGAAGAAAGCAAATGAAGACCATATCATTTCCATAAATTTTGAAGATGTTAAATTTTCTAAAATTAGAAATTTTAATCAATTAAATGATTATATTTTAAAACAAATTAAAGATAATCAAAAATATTACATTTTTTTAGATGAAATTCAACATGTTAATCAATTTGAAAAAGTATTAGCTTCATTAAAAGCCACACAAAATGTTTCTATTTTTGTAACAGGAAGTAATTCAAAGCTATTATCTGGTCATCTTGCAAGTTTACTTGTTGGTAGATGCAAAGAATTTAAAATAATGCCTTTTACTTATAGTGAATTTATTAGATATTATCAAGATAACAATTTAAAACTTCCAGATAAACCATTTCAAAATTATCTTAGATTTGGTGGCATGCCACAACGTATGGATTATACATTAGAAGAAGATATTAAAGAATATTTAAAATCAATTTATTATGGAATTGTTGACAAAGATATTTGTAACAATCAATCTAAAATTGATAAAGAAACCTTCATCTTGATATCTAAATATATTATTAATAATGTTACTAAAGATTTTTCTGTTCAAAATATCGTTGATTATTATAATTTAAATAATCAAGATAATATTTATCGAAAACTAATTTATCGATATTTAGAAAAACTAGAACAAGCTTGTTTAATTTCTAGAGTTAGAAGATATGATATTGCTACAAAAAGAACATTAAAACAAATAGAGAAACAATTTGTTGTTGATAATGGTTTTATGCTTGCCTGTGATGATTCAAAGAAACTATTTGTATCTCACGCCTTAGAAAACGTTGTATATAATGAATTATTAATTCGTGGTTATGATGTTAGAATAGGTAAAACATATAAAGGTGAAATAGACTTTGTAGCTATGAAAGATGGTAAGAAATGCTTTATTCAAGTTTCTTATTTATTATCAAGTGATGATGTTATTGAAAGAGAATTTAAAGTTTTTGATTCGATACGTGATCATTCGCCAAAATATGTTCTAAGTTTAGATGAATTTGATATGTCAAGAAATGGCATCTCACATTTAAATATTGAAGATTGGTTATTAAATAAAGTTGATATAATGTTATCATAACTATCACAAATTTAGAAAATTTTAAAATTTGTGACACATGATAATGCTTTTTGTAATTACAATCTAATAATTATTACTCTCAAGTGTAATAATTTGGTATTTTTAAAAAGTTATTACACTTAAACGTAATAACTTTAAATAATATACAAAGGTGATGGATATGCTTATAAGAGAATATTATTTATCTAAAATTCGTGGTTTTTATGATTCTAATCTTATTAAAATATTAGTTGGTATTAGAAAATGTGGTAAATCAGTTCTTTTACAACAAATCGTTGATGAACTTAAAAACATCAAAAAGATTGACAACCAACACATTATCTTTATTAACTTTGAATTTATTGAATTTGAAGACCTACTAGACTATAAAAAATTAAATACATATATCAAAAATAAAATATTAGATGATCAAATTTATTATGTTTTTTTAGATGAAATTCAAAATGTTGATAACTTTGAAAAAGTTATTAACTCTTTAAGAGCATCTATTAAAAATATAAGTATCTTTTTAACAGGTTCTAATAGTAAATTATTATCTGATGAATTATCTTCAATCTTATCAGGAAGATATGTTTTGTTTAATATCAATCCCTTATCATATCAAGAATATGTTGCTTTAACTAATAAAGATGGCTATGATTTAGCTACTTTTAATGATTATGCCAAATGGGGTGGTTTACCTAATAGATGTGAATTTACTAATGAAACTGATATTAAAAACTATCTGCATAGTGTTTATGATTCAATTGTTTTAAAAGATGTTGTTAAAAGATTAAATTTAAAAGATGTTGAATTATTTGATGCTATATTACAATACATAATTGGAACTATTGGACGAGAATTTTCAGCCGAAAACATCATTAATTATTTAAATTCCAACAACAAAAAAATTTCTTATGAAACATTATATAAATATATTGATGCTTTATGTAAAGCTTTGATTATTAAAAAGGTTTACCGTTATGATGTTGTTGGAAAAAGCATTTTAAAAACATTAAATAAATATTATGCAACTGATTTAGGTATTGCTCAAATAAAACATCACAATCCCGAATTTGAAAGTTATATTGTTTTAGAAAATATTGTTTATAATGAACTAATCAATCGTGATTATGAAGTTTATATTGGTAAAACTAACAAAGGAGAAATTGATTTTTTAGTCAAAAAAGATGGCCATATTAAATATATTCAAGTAACTTATGAAATGTATGGCCATGAAAATACTATCAAAAGAGAATTTGAATCTTATAAAGCTATTAACGATAATTATCCTAAATATATTATTTCACTTGATAAAATAAATTTATCTCATGATGGTATTATTCATTTAAATTTAATTGATTTCCTATTAGGGAAAGACATATAAAAACTTTTACTTTTAAAATTCTAAACTATTTTGATCTAACAAGAAATCGAAAATGTTCATAATAACAACACCATTTTCAGTTCTTGTTTTTTTAACATAATCTTTTACTATGATGATTTTCTTAAAGGCATCATTAATTTTTAATAATGTTCTTTCTTCTTGTTTTGCCTTAACTTCATCTATCATATTTAAGGCTGATTGAATATAGATTTTGTTATTTCCTTTATTGGCAATAAAATCAACTTCTAATTGTTTATAAATTAAATCATTCCCTTTTCTTTCATTAATAGCTATCATACCAACATCAACATTATAATCCCTTCTTTTTAATTCAAGATAGATAATGTTTTTCATTATATGAGTTTCTTCAACTTGGCGGAAATTAATAAAAGAATTTCTAATACCTAAATCTGTAAAATAATATTTATAAGGAGTGCTTAAATATTTTTTACCTTTTACATCATATCTTTCAGCTTTTTCTATCATAAAAGCTTCTTCTAAATATTTTAAATATAAACTAATTGTTTTCGAATCAATTTTGGTATTAGATGTTGAAAGAAAAGTATCTGAAATCTTTTTAGAATTAGATAAAGAACCTATATTTGAAGATATTGTTTGCACTAATTTCATTAATTTCCTATCATGTTTAATATGATTTCTTTCAATAACATCGTTAAGATACACATTTTTTTGTTGCTCTTTTAAATAATTTGTTTTTCTTTCATCAGTCATCATAGAAACAACTAATGGTAATCCACCATAGGTAATATATTCTTGCCAACTATCAAATTTATCTTTATTGCTGATTGTCATGAATTCAGCAAAAGATAATGGATAAACTTTGATTTCTTCACCACGTCCACGAAATTCAGTTACAATATCGCTTGATAAAAATTTAGAATTACTTCCTGTAACATAAATATCAATATTGTTAATTCTTAAAAGACCATTTAGAACTCCTTCAAAATTCTTTACTAATTGAATTTCATCTAAAATCACATAATAATTTTCTTTACCAACAATTTTTTCTTTAATATATTTGCTTAAATTTTGAGGGTTTAATAGTTCTTCATTATCACTATCATCTAAAGCTATTTTGATGATGTGATCTTTAGCAACATTATTGTTTAAAAGGTATTCATAAAAAATATTATTAAGCAAATATGATTTGCCACATCTTCTAATGCCAGTTATAACTTTTATTAGACCATCATTTTTTGCTTCAATAAGTTTATTTAAATAATTCTCGCGTTGTATTGCCATAATATTTTTATCACCCTTTTCGTTTATATTTTACATTTATTTGCTCTCTATTTAATAGTCTACTCCAAAAAAACTCAACAATTGAGTGATTGTGGAATACTTTTGCATCAAAGGAATGTGTTTGCTACTAATTAATATTTCATCTTTAATAGCAAATTGTGATTAAACTTCATTTTTTGAATTTTAAAAAGGCAAAGCAAGCGCTTCTTTTTATTTTTTTCTATTTTTTAAAAAATATTAAATATATTTACAAAAAGGTTGTTAAAATTCATTGATGATATCGGTCTTTAATGCAATAAACGGATTTAAATTGG
>CANQTM010000047.1 GCA_947626825.1 uncultured Bacilli bacterium
AACACTTTGTGTTATTTAAATTTAAATTTTATAAAATTTAGCTACGGAAAATTTCATGCGTTTCTACGGAATACGGGAAATAACGAAAAAATTTACTTATAAATAAGTAATTTTTGATATTGGTACAAGAAAATGTGCTTTACATTTAATATTTGATATATTACAATAAATTTAAATAACATCTAAGTACATATTAGATGTTATTTTTTATAAATTTTTAGCCAATAAATTCATGGCTTTTTTCTTTGTTTCCATTAAAGAATGACAATATCTCTTTAAAGTTATTGTTGTATTTTCATGGCCTAATAGTTCACTTAATGTTTTTACATCAATACCATTTTCAATAGCTCTTGTAGCAAATGTATGACGTAATGAATGAAAATTAAGAGGATTTATATTTAGTTTCTTTTGAATATTATAAAATATTTGTTGATAACTACGTACTAACATTGTTTCATTTTTCTTATTACAAATAACATATTGGCTATTTTGATTTTTCTTATGTTCTTTTAACATTGCACATAACTTATTTGCTAAAGGTATTTCTCTTATTGACGCTTTACTTTTAGGTTTATCAATATATTCTTGAGATTTATTATTATCATTTTTAGCATAATATTTGGTTTTAGTTATCTTAACTATTTTATTAGTAAAATCAATATCTTTCCAAGTTAAAGCTAATAATTCACCTATTCTAAGTCCTGTATATAGAGTAAATAATATACCAAATAAATATGATGGTTTATTTTCTTTACAATATTGTTCTATTTTTCTTTGTTCATCTAAAGTAAAAACTTTAATATCTTTTTCATCAGATTTGATTGTTTTTATTTTTTTACAAGGATTTTTATTTATGATTTCATAATCAACAGCACAAGAAAATAAATTATTAAGTGCTGTATACATTAATAAAATAGTATTATTTGATAAAAGTTGTTTTGTTTTAGAATTGATTTCATTGCTTTTATTATAAAGAAAGTTTTGAATATCAATAATAGTTATTTCTTCTATTTCTTTATTAACAAAATAATTATTGATATGATTATCAAATAAATGTTTATAAATTAAATAAGTTCTTCTTTTAATTATTGGTTTTTTGATTTCTTCTAAATATTTTTTATACCATAATAAATATTCCATAGTCTACTTCCTTTCAATTTTATATTTATAATGATATATTTCTAAAGAAAATAATAAAAATACCTATTACAAATAAAGTAATAAGCATTTTAAAAAAATATATATACTAATTTATTATTCTTCTATTTCCCAATGACCATGTTTACCTTTACCAACATATTTAATTTTAGAAGAATTTTCTATAATTCTTTGGACTGTTCTTTTTGATTTTCCAAGTGCTATAGCTAATTGCTCTCTAGTAACAGTTGGATTTTGTTTTATCATTTCAATAATAATATTTATTTCATTATTGTTTAAATTTTCTTGAGTGCCAAGTTGTTCCTTTAGAGTGCCATTTATAAGAACTTTGTCAATTCTTAGAGTGTCAAATTAATCTTTTAAGAGTGCCATTATAAGAACTTTGTCAATTCTTAGAGTACCAAATTAGTCTTTTAGAGTGCCATTTACATGAACTTTGTCAAACCTAAAATGTTATCCTCATTTCTATAAAGCACATCTTGAAATAATGTAAACTATAGTTATAAAAACATAACTTTTGTTATAGCGTTGAGTTAAAAATAATGAAAAATATTATGATTATTTTTATAAAAAAACATTTTTTATATAAAATCAATTCAATTTAGTTTACAATATTCATATAAAAGAAAGGGCTTTATTTATTATGGAAGATAAAGTTATTGATGTTTATAGTAAAGGTGAGTATCCATCTAATGTTTTATCTAATTTTTATCCAAATGAATTTGTTATTGATGGTATTAAGTGTGCTTCTATGGAAGGCTTTCTACAATCATTAAAATACAAAAATAGTAAAAAACAATTAAAAATTTGTGCCAAAGTTGGTTTACAAGCAAGAAATAAAGGACACAAAAAATTTTGGTGGAAAATAACTGGTAATATATATTGGAAGAAAAACAAAATTAAAAGATGTAGTTCTGATTTTTTTAATTTAGTTTTTAGAGCATATCAAGAAATGTTTAATCAAAATGAAACTTTTAAAGAAGCATTATTATCTTGTAATGGTTATGAATTAAAACATTCAATTGGTATTGATAATCCTTCTAAAACTATATTAACTGAAAAAGAATTTATTATTATTTTAGATAATCTTAGATATCAAAAAAATGATATTTATCAATATAAGACAAAATAAAAAGGTGTATTCGCACCTTTATTTTGTATAATTAATAGCTTTTATATTATTTTTACTAAGTTATTTTTTTTCAATACTTCTTTTAATTTTTCTTCTTTTTCTTTTTTAAAATTGTTTTCGATATTTTTTTCAATGCCATTAATTTTCACATTTAATATATCTAATTCATTTGTTCTAACTTTATATGCTTTATGCTCTAAAATTTTACAAATAATTTGAATTATTATAAAAATTGGTATTCCATAAATACTGACACATAAAATAATTTTAATTACAGTTGTTGCTGTACTATTTGGAAACTTTTCTAAATTGTTAATTTTCCTATGTATTAATTCTCGTTGATCATATAAATCATTTAATTCTTTTGGTTTTGGCAAACTTGTTTTATTTATTGGTTTTGGAGAATTAAATTTTAAAAACATATCGTGAGTTGCATCATAACTAACTAAATAACTTTGACCATGTTTATCAATATAATTTGTTTTGTAAATTAGAAGTTTAAAAGCACTAATTTCAACATTTTTGCAAATAATGGAATCAAAATCATAATCCTCATTAACATCTCCTGGAATTTTTAAATTATTTGAAATTTTATCAGAATTTTGAAAAAACAATTCTCTAGATAAATTAAGTTCATTTTCTTTAACATAAGAATTTACATTATTAATTTCGACATCTTTAATAACATATGAGTTATATTTATTTTGAAAAACTCCATTATATGGAGACCATTTATATAATGTTCTTGTTTTTGTCACAGGAGTTTTATACCATCCAAGGTCTTCATCATATTTTTCTTCATATTCAGTATAAATATCTTTATAAGCATATCCAATAGAGCAATGATAATGTATCTCCACTATACCTCTTATTATAAAACTATATCCATATACTTTGTTAATATTAGAAAATGTTACATCACATGCATCAATTGGTAAAGACATATCATTACCTAATTTACGAATGACAATTTCTTTAAATTTATCAATTGAACATTTTACATCTACATCATTAATAACATGTATATTTTTAATATCTTCAGCAATTATAGTTGTGTTCTTTACAGTTGTACTTTCCATAAACACTTTTCTCCCCATTTATATTTAGATTTTATAATTTGTGTAATAAATTCAACAATGTGTCCTTCTAAAAATGAATTGAATTCATTGATATTATTGATTTCATAACTTTCAGTAAAATTTGCAAAATATTTTCCTATATGCCTATAATTGTAAGGACTCCATCTATATTCTTTAGTAATAGTATCTTTGATATTTAAAAGACTTACATAATTTATTCCTAAAACGTTTAGTTTAACTATAAATCTAACATTTTCTCTCATAAATGTTAGATTTATTTAAAGTTAACTAATTAAATTGATTTTTTAAATACTAATGTTAAAACGTAAACGTAATAATCTCCTCTTGATTTACCAGTTAAAGCATTAATATAGCTTTTGAAACAACCAACTTTAACTAAAACAGGAACATTATACATATCAACAAAATCATAACCTGCAGCTGCTTGTTTTTCAATTTCAGATGTAATTGGTCCTACTGCTTCAACCATTGTTGAAGTTTCAGTAGCAACCATATTTTCCATAACAACTGTTTTATAAGTACTCATGACATATATCCCCCTAACAATAATTTTATATATATAGTCTATTTGAGAGAAAAATAGATTATATAATAATTTATGGCCAATCTTCGCCACCATTTGGTGCATGACATCGGCATATTCTTTTTGTACCTTTTACTAAACCAACTATGGCACCATATTTTTTAATAGCAAGTATTGTATATTCAGAACATGTTGGAATAAATAAACATGAACGTCTTAAACTAATAGGTGCAAATTTTTGATAAAGTAAAATTGATAAAATTAAAAATGGTCTTAAAAATAAAATGAAATTAACAATTAATAAAATAATAAAAAGTGCTAAATTATATTTATGAAAACAATAAATTGTAATAAGAACACTATCAATAGAAATTGGTAAAATTAAACCTAAGAAAATATCTAAAAAAGATATTTTAGGTCTAATTATTTTTTGTTTACTATAAAATGATTGATAGTCTTGATTATATTTTTCTTGTAATTTTAGAAAAAGTTCTTTTTCATTATTTGCATCAATATAATCTTCTTTTTTGATATTATTATCCATTATTACTCCTTTAAATATTTAACAATTAAGGAAATAAGAGGCCTTCAAAAATTTAATTGTTAAAAATTAATTGCTTGGAGTTGTACCTTCAGTACAATAAACAGATTTAACTCCTAAAACATCAATTGTTAAAACACCATTTTCAACTGTACCAGTAAATTGATCTTCTTCACCAAATAATTCAAAATGAATTGTAATATTGATACCATCAAGATCATATTTTCCTGATTCACCATCGTTATCAGTCCATTTACCATTTTTTAAAGTATAGAAATCATCATGATCATAAGAACCATTAGTATATCTATAATATGTTCCATTAGCTTCAGATGAAGTACATGAAGCTAAACCAGCACTCATAACGAATAAAGAACAAACTGACATTACACAACCGAATACTTTACCTAATCTCATTTTTTATTTTCCCCCTATAAATATTGAAAAATTTTTCATTAAATACCAAATGTTATTCTTTAAAGGCCTCTTATATCCTTTTTATTAAATATTTATTATTTATTATTCATTTGGCACTGGATTACCATTTGAATCATAATGCCATTGACCTTTCCAATATACTGGTCTATTATCAGGATTCCAATTGTCATACCATACACTACTCCAACCACTTGGTTGACTACTTGCCTCACAATAGATTGTTAATGAATCACAATAATCGAATGCATCTTTCCCTATGCTTTTAACACTATTTGGTATAACTATACTTTCTAATGAACTACAATCATAGAATGCATCATATCCTATACTTGTAACACTAGTTGGTATTGCAATACTTTGTAATGAACTACAATCATAGAATGCACATGCTACTATACTTGTAACATTATATGTTGTTCCATTTATTTGTATTGTATTTGGTATCTCTATTGTTGTTTCATTTCCTACATATCTTGTTAATATTGCTTTACCATCTTGTATTACATATCGTAATCCATTTTCTTCTTTATATGTTTTTTCATTTATTCCCCAATATACTGGATAATCATAAGGATTCCAATCACTGTCCCATCCACTTGGTTGACTACTTGCTTCACAATATATTGCTAATGAATAACAATTATAGAATGCATATTTTCCTATACTTGTAACACTATTTGGTATATCGATACTTTCTAATGAACTACATTCTGAGAATGCACGTTTTCCTATACTTGTGATACTATCTGGGATTGTGATACTTTTTAATGATTCGTTCCAATAGAATGCATTGTTTCCTATATTTGTAACTTTATAAGTTTTTTTGTTTATTTGAATTGTACTTGGTATTTCTATTGATGTGCCATTTCCTATATATCTTGTCAATATTGCATTTCCATCTTCTATTACATATTGAAATCCATTTTCTTTTTTATAATTATTTTCATTTATTCCCCAATATACTGGACTTTCTTCTGTATTAACATTGGCATTCCATCTATCATTCCAACCACTTGGTTTACTTTTTGCTTCACAATAAATTATTAATGATCTATCATTATAAAAAGCTAAACCAAATCCGATACTTGTAACACTTTTTGGAATAAATATATTTTGTAATGATAAGCATCCATCAAACACTTCTTTTCCAATAGTTGTGACACTATTGGGTATTTCTATACTTTCTAATGAACTACAAAATACAAATGCATAATCACCTATATATTCTAATTTGCTCTTATTTTCAAATGATATTTTTTTTAAGTTATCAACATCATGCGGTAATAGTAATCCACTTGGAATTATCTTTGTATCTTTATGTATTACATATTCTTCTTCTGTTGTTGAAATTGGTTCAAAAACGATTAAATATTTATTTTTTGAATTACCAATATATTTCATATTTTTATATGTTGTATAATTTAAAGATGTGCAATGTAAAAAAGCTAATGTGCCTATTTTTTTTATACAATTAGGAATTTCTATATTTTTTACATTACTACATGAAGTAAATGCACCTGCTCCAATATTTTCTATGGTACTATTTTTTTCAAATTCAATTTGTTCAATTTGTGTTTGATTACAAAATGAAAAAGGTGCTATTTTTTTTACTGTATTTGGAATAACTACTTTTGTAATTGGTTTACCAAGTAAATACAATTTTGCAGTTTCAATATCTTCTAAGATTTGAAAACTTCCGCCACCTTTTACAACTGGAAAATAGCATGATGATAAAGGATTAGAAGAAACCATTGCAGATTCAAAATCATCCATTTCATCATCATAAGGATCTGGAGCATAATAATTAATACTAACCCATGATTCTATACTACCAATATGAATTTCTTTTAAAGCAAGGCAATAATTAAAAGCACCCATGCCTATATTTTTTACACTTTTTGGGATTGTAATTTTTTCTAAATTTTTACAATCACTAAATGCCTCTACTCCAATTGTTTTTAAACTTGTTGGTAAATATATTGTTTTAGCATAGCATCTCGTAAATCCATCATCACTTATTTTAACAATAGGTAAATTATTATATGTATTTGGAATAGCAATTGTTGTAGAATTAGGCATTTCTTTTAAAGATACTTCATATCCTCCTTCTTCTTCATTAAATTCAAATTCAAAATATTCATTACTTGTATAATCCACAGGTAAATTTTCAAAATTATCTTCCTCAAAACTAGTTTTTGAATTACTTTGACATCCAACTAATATTATTAATCCAAAAATGCAACCTAAAATAATACCTATTAAATTTCTTAATTTTTTCATAATCACTTTTCCCCCATTTATAGTTAGATTTTATAAATTGAAAATTTATTTGTATATTTTTTTTGATTTTTTAATGTCTTATGATAACTTTTTTTTGATAAATTTGTACAAATATAAGATTTTATGTGAAATGTTTATTAAATAAAAAAATATGCAATATTTTATATTAATAATGCATCATTAACTTTACTAATTTATTTGAAAATTGAAGAGCTTCCTCATATTTTTTAAAATGACGTTTATCGTTTTTGGCTTTAAGATACATGCCAAAACATCCATAAAGATGATAAGAAATCTTTAAAGATGTTATTTCAAACTTAATACTTTTATTGAATTTAGATTTTAAAATAAATATAACTGATTTTATAATTTCTTCACTATATGGTGTTGAAACTAATAATTTGCAAATGTTTTCACAATTATCAATATAAAAAATAATATTTCCAATAACATTACCTAAATCACTTTTATTTATTTGATTAGGAATTTGTTGTATTAAATTATTTAAAAACATATTTTTCATTTCAGTATATATTTCTTTTATATTAGAAAAATAATGATAAAAAACTTTACGATCACGATTTGCTAATTTGGAAATTTCAGTAACCGATATTTTACTAAATGTTTTTTTATAATCTACAAGTAGTGTAATTAAGGCATTATAATAACTATTTCTAGTTGCAATAGCACTTTTATTTACTTTATATGCAGCCTTTTCCATAGTGTGTTAATCTCCTCACATTTTAATTATTCTTTGAAAAAAAAGTAACAAAAAAAATGATCACAACTTAATGTGATTGTTATTTCATATATACAAATTGAAATAAGTTAAATTTAAAAAACTATTTCAAAGTCATTGTAATACTTGATTTTTGAAATAGTCAATATATGATTAACTTTTTGTTCCTTTATAACGCCTATACAAACCAAAATCAAACAAACCATGAACAAAAAAACATTTTTTTGTGGACTTAAATTTTCTTTTTTTTGCTTTAAAACAATCACATATATTAAGTAAAGTGGGGAAATTTTTATATGTTAAACCTAAAAAAAATGAATCTCCAAATTGAAGATTCATTTATTATATTTTTATATTAATTCATATGTATAATTGCCATTGGCATCTTCTAAACGAACAACATATTTATTACCACTTAAATTAAGTGATTGTGATTTAGCAAGTGATGTTTCTTTGGCATTTGTAAGTTCAAATACTTCAATACTATTTGAAACTAATAAACGTTGATTACCAACATAATTTAATTTTAAATCAAAATTATCTTGTGCTTCACCAAATGCTTGTGTTTTTTCATAATGTGTAGACCACGTTCTATTTTCAAGACCATCTTTAGTAAAACGAAGTTTTCTTAAAAAGCCACTGCCACTACAGCCAGGATAATCACCAATCTTATGTTTATTTGGATCTCCTAAATCAACAAATTGATAATCAGATAATATTTCATTAACAACTCTAGTTGAATTAGGAATTTTTACTTCTCTATGAAATGCTCCATTATCATGACCACATAAAACCATAATAACATTATCATTTGGAACAATAATTTGATTAAATATTTCATTGTAACGTGAAGTTGTTGATGTAATACCATTACCATTATTATAAGCTAGATAATCATGTGTCGCTAAAACAACATTTCTATGAGGATAACGTTTAATTACATTATTAGCCCAGCCAATTGTATCTTCATCACCTTCAACACCATAACCTAAATAAACAAACATAAAGTCAATATCACCAATAGTGACTAAATCATAATGGCTAGCATTATTGTTTAATGAACCACCATACCATGGTTGGTTATTAAAACGATCTTGTCCAAAATATTTTTGATAATTATCATAAGTTAATGTTTGTAATGAAGTTCCTGTATCATGATTTCCAGTAACTACACCACTTGGCATGCCCACTTTTTCAATTATTTTATGAGCTGTATCAGCAACATTCCATTCTTTAGTAATTAAATTTGTATCTGTTGTACTTACAGTGCTATCATCAACTAAATCACCAGTATGTAAAAAATAAGCAGCACTACCTTTTGTATATTCATCAGCACAATATTCCATCATTTCATAAAGCATAGAATTTAAATCATCAAATTTTGTATAATGTTGTGTATCAGTAACCCACATTAAAGTATCGCCACCATTAGTAACTAAATCATTAGTAACTATCATTTCAACAATATTATTATTTGTTTTATAATTAGCAACATCTAAAGTAAATTGTAAAACTTCTTGACCATATCCTGTAATAATTGTATCTAAATTGCCATTTTTGTTATTTTTTGCTTTTATAGCAAAACGTTCGTATTCATTAGTTCCTCCATCATATTTAACAAATACTTTTTCAGTATCATTTGAAACATTAAATGAAAAACTATGATATGGAATACCATCTTCTAATGTTGATGTTTTTGGAGTAGTTAAATCAATTGTTGTTGAATTTAAACTACTTCCTTCTTTTAAAGTTAATGTAGAAGGATTAGCATCATAAGTTACCATTTTAAATTGACTATCAGATGTATAATTTATTTTTTCATTAGTCGCTTGTTTTTGATAATTTTTAAATGCTCCTATTTTACTTGCAAAAAATTCAATTGGTACAAAAGTTGTATTTTCAGCTTTATCTTTAGCATAAAATAAAATTGTATGTTTACCAGGACTCATTTCTTTATCAAAACTTGCTGGCATTTTTTCACATTTTACTCCATCGATTGTAACATAAGTTTCTTTAATACCACTAAATGCATCTGCAAAACTACCTTCAACTTTTTCTAAATCAATATTAACAATAGAATTATCTTTAATATTACAATTAATTGTTGGTGCAGTATTATCAACACCAATTGTTTGTTTAATCAATGGCTTATCACCATCAACTAAAGAAATTTCATAATTTCCATCGCTAACTAAATTTGAATCTACATGATATGCATAATAATCATATTTTGGATATGATGTAAAGATAAAATCAATTTTATATGGGATGTTATAACGATAATTATTTTCAGGATTTCCATAATAACTATCAAACTGTCCCCAGCCATCTCCTAATCTTTCATTAATAGTAGGATTATAATCTTCTTCAACAATTTTAGTATTATTTTGACTTACAGGAATACCAACCTTAATAGGATAATAACGAACTATTGTTTTAGGATAAAGAATTTCTTTTGTAGGTAAAGTTAAATGAACATCTTGTAAACCAAAATCATCACAACTTTGCCATTTGTTTCCATGATTTTTATTTTCATCATAATCATTATCTGTCCAATAAGGACCAATTTTAACAGTTAAAGTGTTTTCACCTTGTAATAATAAATTTTCATCAATAGTAACACCTTTAGCACCATCTGAAACAATTCTTTTTAATTTTTGACCATTGACATATAAAAAGTCAGCTGCTCTATTGGAATTATCAGAATTGATAGTATCACCAATATAATTTAATGTTGATTCAAAATTAAAATTACCATCAGCTTTAAATGTTTGATCACCAACTTTAGTTACCATTACATCTAAAGGTTCTTCTGTTGTACCAACTAAAACATCAACTTTTCCATGAAGATAATCTTGAATTTCAATTGACCATTGATAATTCTCATCTCTAACATATGGTTGCTCACTAACACTTGAACTAACATTAACTGATTCACTAGAATTTTCTGATGGTGATGATGAAGGAAAATCATTATTGCAACTAGTAAATGTTAAAGCACTACAAAAAGCAAGAATTAAATAATATTTAATTTTTTTAAACATAAGACATACCCATCCTTTAAATACATTATAAAATAAACGACACTTTTTTACCACATAATTTTTGACTATCTAAATTTATGTAAACAAAAAAGTAATATAAATAATTTAAATGAT
>CANQTM010000048.1 GCA_947626825.1 uncultured Bacilli bacterium
ATTTTAAAACTTAGTTATTCTAAGTCTTTTTTGCTTATTTTTTTATTTTTTACTTGATTTTATATAGTAAAGTCCTCCTTTCTTTATATTATAAATTCATTTTACTTTTTTTACAAATATTATTTTACTTTTTTTCTCTATTTCATTTTACTATTTTTCTTTAAATAAATTCTTTGATATATTAAAGTAAGCAAAAAATGTTAAAAATTTAGAATATAAGAAAACCAATTATCATAAGTTTTAAAGCACTTTTTTAGATTGTTTTTTTTCTTAATAATTATTGTTAAATAATTATTTATGTGATATGCTTATTTTAATTCTAAAGGAGACAAAATAAAAATGTATAATTTAAAAATTGGTGTTATTGAATCTATCGATGATGTTCTTGCAAATGGAGTTAAAAAATTAGATGAAATTGGTTTAATAGAAATTCAACTTAATTGTTGGAATGTACCAGTATGTACTAAAGAAAATGCAGATAAAATTAAAGAAATGTTTGGTAATAAATATACAATTTCTGGTGTTTGGGCAGGTTGGATTGTTGGACCAACAGTATGGAATTTTATTGAAGGCCCTCAAACTATAGGTATTGTACCTGAAACATGGAGAGAAGAAAGAGTTATTGGTATTAAAAAAGTTATTGATTTTGCCAATATGTTAGGTGTTAAAACAGTAACAACTCATATGGGTTTTATCCCTGAAAATCCATCAACTAAAGAATATGAAGGTGTTGTTGATACTATTTATGATTTATGTTTATATGCTAATCAATATGGTATTGATTTTTGTTTTGAAACAGGTCAAGAAACACCAACAACTATTTTAAGAACTATTAATAAAATAAAAGAAAGAGGACTAACAAATTTAAAAATTAATTTAGATCCTGCTAATTTATTATTATATGGAAAAGGCAATCCTATGGATGCTGTCGATGTCTTTGGTCAATATGTTGTTGGTATGCATGTAAAAGATGGTGATTATCCTACAAATGGTGATAATTTAGGATGCGAATATAAAGTTGGCACAGGTCGTGTTAATTTTGACTATATTATTAGAAAATTGCATTCATTTAATTATCGCGGCCCTTTAACTATCGAAAGAGAAATTTCTGGCGACCAACAAAAGAAAGATATTATCGATACAGTTACATATTTACAAAACATTTTAAATTCAATTGAAGACTAAGGTGCAAATTTATGTCTATTACTTATCATGTACAAAGCAATGTTTTCCAACTAGATGGTAAAAATTCAACTTATTTAATTGGCGTTTATGATAATCGTTTTTTAACATCTTTATATTATGGAAAAAAGCTTGAAATATTAAACCCTAGTCGTTTAATGGTAACTCGTGAACTTGGCTTTTCACCATCACCACATGAAGATTTTTATAAAAGATATGTTAGTTTAGATACATTACCATCTGAATGTCCAAGTTTTGGCTATGGTGATTTTAGAATACCTGCTATTACAATTGAACAAAACGATGGTTCAAGATGTTTAGATTTGCGTTATGCAGGATATGAAATATTGACAAAAAAACCATCTATAAAAGGTATACCAAGTTTAAAAGAAGATGATAATTGTGATACATTAAAAATTATTTTAAAAGATAAACTTACCAAAGTAGAAGTTAATCTATATTATAATGTTTATAATGATAGAGATGTTATCACAAGACATATGATTATAAGAAACAAAGGCGATGAAAAAATAAATATCACCAAAGCAATGTCTTGTTCTTTTGATTTAAGAGATAATAATTTTAATTTATTACAATTAATTGGTTGTCATTGTGAAGAAAGACATATTGAAGTTACTCCATTAAGACATGGAATTTCTAAAATAGAATCAAGAAGAGGATCATCATCACATATGTTAAATCCTTTCTTTGCATTGCTTAGAAAAGATACTACTGAAGATGTTGGCGAAGTTTATGGTATTAATTTAGTATATTCTGGAAGTTATGAAGGAACTATTGAAGTTGATCAAAGGCATACGACAAGAGTTCAAATGGGTATATCATCATTTGATTTTTCTTGGCCACTAGATGTAAAAGAATCTTTTGAAACACCAGAAGTAGTTATGGTTTATTCAAATGGTGGGTTAAATGGTATGTCACAACAATTCCATAATCTTTATAATGATTGTTTATTAAAGAAACAATATTACCATCCAATAGTTGTAAATAATTGGGAAGCAACTTATTTTGGCTTTGATGAAGAAAAATTAGATAAATTGATTTCTAGTGCTAAAGGTTTGGGTATTGAAACTTTCGTTTTAGATGATGGATGGTTTGGTAAAAGAAATAATGATGAATCATCTTTAGGGGATTGGTATGTTAATAAAGAAAAATTGCCACATGGACTTGAAGGTGTTGCTGAAATGTGCAAGAAAAATGGTCTTAAATTTGGTTTATGGTTTGAACCTGAAATGATATCTGAAGATTCAGATTTATATCGTGCTCATCCAGATTATGCAATAAAGATTCCCAATAGACCTCATTTATATTCAAGATGCCAATTAGTTCTAGATTTATCTCGTAAAGAAGTTTGTGATTATATTATTGATGCAATAAGTAAAGTTGTTGATAAATTAGATATAAGTTATATTAAATGGGATTTTAATAGAAATATTAGTGAAACATATAGTAAACAATTAACTCATAAATATGTTTTAGGATTATATTATGTATTAGAAACATTAACTAAAAAATATCCTAAAATTATGATTGAAGGTTGTTCTGGTGGTGGCGGTAGATTTGATCCTGCAATGTTATATTACACACCACAAATTTGGACTAGTGATGATAGTGATGCAATTGAAAGATTATATATTCAATATGGAACATCGCTTGTTTATCCTCCAACAACAATGGTAGGACATGTTTCGGTAACACCAAATCATCAAACAGGACGAGTTACTCCATTTAAAACACGTGGAATAGTTGCTATGTCAGCTAATTTTGGGTATGAATTAAATCCACAAGTGCTAACAGAACAAGAAAGAGAAATGGTCAAAGACCAAACAAAAACATATAGAAATTTGAAAAAAGTTATTTATAATTCAGATTTTTATCGTTTAAGAAATCCATTTGGTGGTAAAGATTGTGCTTGGTCATTTGTAAGAAAAGATAAAAAAGAAGTTTATGTTATGTATGTTAGAATTTTAAATTCAGCAACTAATGAATTTGATTGGTTAGTGTTAAAAGGTTTAGATTCTAAAAAGATTTATGTTAATGTGGAAACAAATGAAAAATTTAGCGGAAGTGAACTTATGAGTGCTGGTATTTTACTTCCACGTCATCCATATGATTTTAACGGTATAATGTATCATTTTAAAGAAGATAAAGAATAGAGGTAATATAATGAACAAAACATATTCACGTTTTTTAGAAGAAAAATATGAATCATTGGTCAAAATAGTTGATAAATTAAAACATAAGTTCACTTATGTTTCTTTACTTGCTAGTGATTGTGAGGGTCAACTTATAAATGTTAGTAATAAAGAAGTTAAAATTAATGACAGTTTTTGGCAAGAAAGAGGTTTTGTGGTTCGTGTTTTTAATGGTACATTATATTCAGAATATGCTTTTGACGATTTTGATAATCCAACTAGTATTTGTAAGAAAATAATAGAATCTGTTGATGTTGCAGATCAATTATATAAAGCTATTTATGTTAAAGAAGCAAAAAATATTTTATATGAAGAAGAAGAACTTACAAAAACATTTAGTAAAATGGGATTATATGAAAATGTTTCTATTGAAGAAATAATTAAAACTTGTCAAACAATTATTAATAATTCAATGGAAGAAAATGAATATATTATATCTGCTAATTGTAAAGTTGAATATGTTAAAGTTTCAAAATTATTTATTTCAAATAATAAAAATCTAAAACAGGTTTATTCTTGGTCTAATGCCAAATATGAATGTATTGTTAATAGAGATGAAATAACAAAATTTAATTTTGGCGGAGAAAGTAGCATGTCTTTAAAAGAAGCTCTTGCAAAATTAAAAGAAAGTATTAAACATATTAATAGCGATGCTACAGAATTGCTTGATGCTAGCAGTGTTACTCCAGGAGAATATGATTGTATTACTTCATGTCAAATTACAGGTCTTATTGCTCATGAAGCTTTTGGGCATGGTGTAGAAATGGATATGTTTGTTAAAAATAGGGCTTTAGGTCAAAAATATTTAGGAAAAAGTGTTGGTTCTAATCTTTTAACTATGCATGAAGGAGCTACACCTATAAATGATGTTGCATCTTATTATTTTGATGATGAAGGTTTTCTTGCACAAGACACAATAGTTATTGATAAAGGTATTTTATTAACAGGAATATGTGATGCAATATCAGCAAGTAAATTAAACATCAAACCTACAGGAAATGGGCGACGTCAAAGTTTTAAAAACAAAGTTTATACAAGAATGACTAATACATATTTTACAAAGGGTGTAAGCAATTTAAAAGACATGATTGCTTCAATTAAATATGGTTACTTAATCGATACAGAAATTAGTGGTATGGAAGATCCAAAAAATTTTGGTATTCAATGTATTGCTTTAATAGGTAAAGAAATTGTCGATGGGAAATTAACAGGCAAAGTTGTTTCACCATTGATTTTAACAGGAAATGTTATTGATTTATTACAAAGTGTGTCTATGGTTAGCGATGATTTTAATTTGTATGGAACAGGCACTTGTAGTAAAGGTTATAAAGAATATATGAAGACTTCAGTTGGAGGTCCATATTTGAAAGTCAAGGTGAAATTAGGATGATTTCTAATCTAATAAAAATATTAAAAGACACAGAAAAACTTGATGCATGGAATGTTAAAGTAGTTACTAAAGATGTTTATGAATTATATTTCATTAAACAAAATTTAGAAATGAATAGAGAAGTTGTTACTACTGATTATTATGTAACTTTATTTGTTAATCAAAATAATAAAATAGGTATTGCTAAATTTAAATTGTTCTCATCAAGTAGTAATGAAGAAATCACAAAAAAAATTAACGAACAAATAGAAAATTCAAAATATTCATTATATGATAAATTTTCTTTACCAAAAAAAGTTGATTTAAAAAATGTTTCTAAAGATGTTTCTTTTGGTAACATAAGTTTAAAAGATGCTGCTTTTTTGACAGCTGATGCTTTGTTTGAAGCTGATAAATTTAAAAATGGATACTTAAATTCTTCAGAAATATTTATTATTAATGAAGAAACAAAATTTATTGATAGCAATGGTAATAATTTCCAATATGTTAATCAATATGGAGAAGTAGAATTGGTCGCAACATGGGAAGAAAAAGGTAAAGAAGTAGAAGTTTATCGTTATGTTGATTTTGATGATTTTAATTCTATATTTATTCAAAAAGCAGCAGAAGATATTTTACTTGAAGCGAGTCAAAGAATAAAAGCTGTACCATTACCTGAAATAAACAATTGTAAAGTCATGTTAACAAAAGAATATGTAAAAACATATTTTAAATATATTGTTGATAAACTAAAAAATGATAATATTTATCAGAAAAAATCAAATTATAATATTCAAGATATTTTACAAGATAGTGATGATAAATGTGATTTTATATCTATTAAACTTAATCCTATTATGAAAGATTCTACTAAGGGCCGTTCTTTTGATGATGATGGCATTGTATTAAAAAGATTAAACATTATAGATAAAGGCATCGTTAAAAATTTTTGGGGCAGTAATATGTACTCACAATATTTAAATCGTCCAGTACATGGAAATTATGAAAATTTTGTTGTTAGTGCTGGTAGTTTATCGGCTAATGATTTGATAGAAGAAACATATTTAGAAATATTAGCATTATCTGATTTTGATATTGATATGGTTACAGGTGATTTTAAAAGTGAAATACGTTTAGCAATTTTGTATACAAAAGGTGAAAAACAAATTGTTACAGGCGGCTTTATTTCTGGCAATATTAATGATACTTTCAAAACCTTAAGATTATCTAATGATACGATTCAATTAAATAATTATGTTGGGCCTAAAAATATATTATTGGATAATATTACAATTGGTAAAGGAACAAACTAATGAAAAGTTATGAAATTGTATTATTAGTCTTATTGATAATTATATTATTATTTGTTTTTATTTTTTATTTATTAATTGCACCAGGTAGAAAAAAACAAACAACCGATTTATCTTGGATTAAAGAAAAATTGATAAGTCACCGAGGCTATTTTGATAATAAAGAAATTTATGAAAATTCTTTAAGTGCTTTTATGGTAGTTATTGAAAAACATTATAATATTGAAACTGATATTTCTTTAACAAAAGATGAACAATTAATAATTTTTCATGATGATGATTTATTAAGATTATTTAATAATAATCAAAAAATTAATGAATTAACTTTAGACGAAATAAGACAATATAGTTATCCAAATGGCGATAAAATCTTAACATTAGAAGAATTTTTAAATTTTGTTAATGGTCAAGCTGATTTATTTTTAGAACTAAAAATGACCTATAATCAAAAAGACTATATTTTATGTCAAAAAGTTTGTGATGCATTAAGAAATTACAAAGGACATTATGCTATTATCTCTTTTAGTCCATTTATTTTAAGATATTTCAAAAAACATTTTCCTTTTGTTGCTAGAGGACAATTATATACTAAATTTAATTTAAAAGAAGTTCATAAACAAAATAAAAATTTAGGTTTTCAAGGTTATATTGATTTTTTATCAAAATGGTTTTATAACATGAAATTAGTTAATTTTATTGGTAGACCACATTTCTTTTTACAAGAAATAGGAAAACAAGATTTTACAAGCACTATTTGTTATTTATTAATGCCAAAAATTATTTTTACAATCAAAAATAAAGAACAATTTAATCATTTTATAAATAAAACTAGTAATTTAATTATCGAAAATATCGAGGTGGATAACTATGGATGAGCCAAAAAAAGTATACCCTAATTTTAAAACACATATTATATTGCCTTTTATATTTATATTAACTACAGTTGTGGCAATTTGTTTTGTTGCTATAGACAATTTTGTAGTTGAACAATCAAAAATAGTTATATGGTTTTATTTTGGTGTTGTTTTAGCTTATTGTGCACTTGCTATTTTTGATATAGTTACTAATAAAGATAAAAGCAAAAAAATAAAAATATTTACTATTGTTATGCTTTCTTTAGTTTTATTGTCTTGTATTTTATATGTTGTTTTATTTATTGTTGGGGGAAGTAAATAATTTATGGAATATATTTTAAAAAACAAATATCTAAAAGTAAAAATAGCTTCATTAGGAGCAGAACTTCAAGAAATTATTGATCAAGATAATATCAATAGAATGCATAAACCAAATAAATTAAGTTGGAATAGAGTATCACCTATTTTATTTCCGCAAATATCTAAAACAAGAGATTTATTATATAAAGTTGATAATAAAGAATATCATATGCCAGCTCATGGATTTTTTAGAAACATGGAACATCAAGCCATAAATTATAGTGATGACAAAATATTATTTTGTTTAAAAGATAACGAAGAAACATTAAAACTATATCCTTATCATTTCGAATTTTATGTTCAATATGAACTAATAGAAAATAAATTAAAAGTTAGTTTTAATATAATAAATACAGATAATAAAATTATGTATTATATGATAGGCGGTCATCCAGGATTTGAAATACCTTTATATAATAATGAGAAATATGAAGACTATTCAGTCGTTTTTGAAAAAAAAGAAACTTCAAGAGCTATGCAAGTAATAGATGGCTATTTAGCTAATGTTTATAAGCCTTATTTAAATAATGAAAATACCATCAATTTGAATCATGATCTTTTTAATCCTGATGCTATTGTATTAACTGATTTGCAATCAAAATATGTTGATTTAGTTAGTAAAAATCATCAAAAGAAAATTAGATTTTATTTTAGTGATTTTAAAATATTAGCTATTTGGTCTTTACAACAAGATAATGCTACATTTGTTTGTTTTGAACCATGGAATGGCATTCAAAAAGATTTTGTGGTAGAACATGAGAAAATGGGAATATTAAGTTTAGATAGTAAACAAAGTAGTAATTATTCATATATTATAGAAATAATCAATTAAATGCCAATAGGCATTTTTTTATTTTAAAAAATATACATACGCGTAATTAAATTTAAAGATTAATATTTTACGACTTTTAAATTTTAAAAGCAAGAAAAAGTTATAAAAAAAGTATTGCTACCTCTTTTTTTGAATGATAAAATACTATTGTTGAAGTAAGGAGAAAATTTATGTTTGAAATTAGTAATGTATTAGAAGCAATTAATGAAATTCGTCAATGTTGCCAAGCAGTTGAACAAATTGAAAAAAAATATAATTTAGAATTTGAACAACAAAGCAAAAAAATCCAAAAAGAAAAAAATGATTTAGTAGATGAAATGCTTCAAAAATTCGATGATTATATAAATGATAATTTTACAGTATTAAAAGAAGCTTTAGATAAACTTGAAGAAGAATTAAAATCATATAAAATAAATCAAATAATGGAAAATAAAAATTTTTCTTATAATTATAATTCAAATTCATCTTTATACTATGATATGAAAAATGATGGTACAAATATTGAATATGAAAATTTGCATAACCAACTAAATCAACTATTAATAGAAATAAATAATTACATTGAAGGACTTAATTCAATTAATTTTGATGAGCTTGTACCTCCTAAAACATATAATGCCAATGGAGAAACGATAGAAGAACAATCTATTAATGGAACTAAAAAACATAATTATGATGAAAATTTGCATAATCAAGTTGAAATACCAAATGAAGTAATCGATAAATTACAAAAACTTTTTGATAAATGTGAAAATGCTAAGAATATAATTGATAAAATGCAACAATTGTATGAACTAGAATTTAATGTTGATGCTTTTGAAAATTATGCAAACAATTGTGCGCAAACATATTTAAACGAATTAAAAAATCAAGAAAAAATGAAAATTGAACAATACTATGATAGTTTATTTGTTCTAAATAAATCAAAATATATTACTGAAAATTTTTTCATTGATTTAAAAGAAGCAGGAGAAAAATACGAAATTGATAATTTGTTAGTTTCAAATGAATATAGAGAAGCATTTAATATTGGTGAAGTTAAAATTTGTGTTGCTGAAGAGCCAAAATATCTTTCATATTTTAAGGATAGCCCCGTTTTAAGTACATACCTAGATAATGGATATTTAACAACTCAAGTTACTTTAAATTTAAAAGAAAAGGGTTGTATTTTATTAAATGTTTCAGAAAATGACTATTCACAAGAAACAATAGATTTTGTTAACCAATTAATCATGCAATTTTTACTTTCTTTTCCAGCAAACAGAATTAATTTTTGTTTAATAGATATTGATAATAAAGTGGACTTTTCAAAATTTAAAATTTTAACCAAAATCAACAATAATATTTTATATGATGGTATAATAAGAGATGATAGACAATTAGAAAACACAATAAAAGATTTAGAACAAACAATGTATAACATTAACGATGATAAGTTAAGTTATAATAATGTTAATGATATTTATGAATATAATAAACGTTTTGATGTTAATCCTCAAAATGTTCATTTATTTGTTCTTGCAAACTTCCCATCAGGAATTAGAGATGATATTTCAAATAGAATTTTAAAAATTGTTCAAAATGGTAAAAAAACTGGAATTTTCTCAATAATAATAAATAATTCACTATGTCAATTGCCATATGGTTATAAACCTGATGAATATAACAAATTTATTGATTCTATAAGAAACAATTCTCTTGTAATAACAAAAAACAAATATTTTTCTTTAGAAGGAACAAACAAAAATATATTTGTTCCTAAAAACAATTTTAAAGTAGATAATTTATCGACTATTATTGATAAAATCAAAGAAATAGATGAGCATAATCCGCAAAAAGTTGTTGCTTTATCTAGAATGTTTGATGAAATTGATAGGGAACAAGGTAAAATTAAGCCTTCAGAAGACTTCTTGGATATTCCAATTGGTGTTCGTGGTGGTGAAATACAAAATTTATTAATATCAACATCTAGTGATGCAGCATCACATACTGTTGTTATTGGTGGTACTGGATCAGGAAAATCAAATTTATTACACACAATTATTATGGACACTTGTTATAAATATAGTCCAGAGGATGTAAATTTTTATTTGGTAGATTTTAAAGGTGGAGTAGAATTTAAATTTTATGAAGCACAGAAAAATAAAGATAAGCAAATACCTCATATTAAATTATGCGGACTTACAAGTGATTTAGAAGATGGCGTTGCAATATTAAAAAATTTAAAAATTGAACTTAAAAATAGAGAAGATACATTTAGAAGATGCAATGTTGAAGACATTTCACAATATGTTAAAAAATATCAAAAGTTACCAAGAATATTTGTAATTATTGATGAAATTCAAGAACTTTTTGAACAAGATGATAGATTGGGTCAAATTGCAATTGATATTCTAAGAGAATTCTTTAAAAAGGGAAGAGCGTTTGGAATTAATATATTGTGGGCATCGCAAAATATTCCACATGTACCAGGCCTAAAAGATAGAATATTAAGTCAAATAGGTAATAGAATAAGTTTAAGATTAAATGAACTAGATGATGCTTTAGATATTAAAATTGATCCAAAAATAGTTAGAAATCTAAATCGTCCAGAAAAAGGACTTGGTGTAATTAACGATATAAGATTTGGTAATGAAAGTGTAGAATTTAGAGT
>CANQTM010000049.1 GCA_947626825.1 uncultured Bacilli bacterium
ATATTTTAAAACTTAGTTATTCTAAGTCTTTTTTGCTTATTTTTTTATTTTTTACTTGATTTTATATAGTAAAGTCTTCCTTTATTTTCTAAACAAATTATAAATGTTTCAGAAAATAGTGTAAAGAAATTAATATTTTTGTAGAAACGTAAATTGAAAATATGTTGAAAGTTTTGATAGAATGAAGACATACAATGAGAGTTAAAAATGTCATTAGTTTAATAAACCAATAATTAGTAGTTCTATTAGACTTAATTATCCATACACTATTAAAAAAATAGGAGGACTTTTATCTATGAAATATTATAATAAAATTGTTAATAGAGAAATTTTAATTACTGATTATGTTCCATTGGAAATCGATAACGATTATTCAGCAACAGATTATTATTTTTTCAAAGCTAAACAATTTTTTCTTGAATTAGCATATGATTGTGAAAATTCTATTATTTATCGCATCACGTTTTTACTTTGTGATAAATATCAAAAAATATCGCAATTATATTCAATCCCTGAAAATCATAAAAAAGGTGATGTTTTAATTAAAGAACCTGGTGAAAAAAAGTTACTAATTATCGTTGTGATATCTATCCAAATGCTGTTAAAATTATTGTTTCAAATGATGTTCCTAGTAAATGCATTGTGTCAAAAAACGTTGTATGGGAATTATCTTCTAAAGGCGAATTAGTATCATTGGTTGCATTAGATCCAACAGGTAAAGTGTCAAAACATTGTTTTGATGAACTTGAAACTGGAGAAAAAGAATATAGAGAAAGTTTTAAATCCTCAGACTAATAAGTTTGAGGACTTTTTTAACTTTTTATAATAAATTCATGTGATAGTATTGTTTAGATAAACCAATCATCTGGTTACCCTATTTCATCAGCATCAAAATATTCTTTTCTAGTAAAAGTTATATTATCACCTTTATATCTTGCAAATTGTTATTGTCAGGCTTCTTCTGCTGAAATTTCTTTCCAATTCCCAGCGCCCTCAACAACATTACCATAATAATCCCATTCTCATTTTTTTGAAGCCATTTCACTCAAAGTAATAACCATCTCTTGTAAATTTAACATGTCCATCTTCATAATATTTTTCGCTTTTATCACCAAAAACATCATATTTATCTTTATTCATAATTTAAAACTCTCCTATTCATATATTAGTTTATTACTAAGTGTTTTATTTCGTGTCAAATTTGATTTGACAATATTATTTTTAATTATTTAAATCAAAACATGTACAAAACATTTTATCTGATTTTTAAATTAAATGTTTTTTTATTTTTGGTATATTAGTTGATCATGTTATATAATTATCAATTGATTTTTTAAAGTGTTCACAAGTCAATTTTAAATAGAAAGAAGCATGGCTGTAGTGTTGTCAGCTTACCACTATTTATTACTTGAAACTAAAGATCAAAATAGAAAAAAATTATTAAAAATATTAAAAACAAACACAAAAATTTCAAAAGTACAAAAAAATCCGAAAAATCGGACTTGATAATTAAATGGTGCCCCTTACCAGAATTGAACTGATATTGGATACTTACGAGATATCTGTTCTACCATTGAACTAAAGAGGCTCTTAAATATAATAATCTAAATGACATTATTTTTCAAATTATTTGATAAATAAAATTGGACAAAGAATTAAAATATGTTATACTTTTAAATCGTAGGTGAGAAAATGAGTGAATATTTTAATAATAATTTTATTAGTGCATTTTTAATGGTTATTATTTTTATATTTCTTGGTTTTATATTAAGAAAAACTAAGATTTTTAATGATTCTGCCACTGAGTTTTTAAGTAAATTTTTATTATTAATTTTAATTCCATGTTTAGCCTTTAGAGCCTTTATGTGTGATTTTCAAATTGATGAATTTAAATCAAATATAGGTATTTTTATATTTAGTTTTATATTGTTTTTATTAATTATAGTTATTTCACAAATAATAATATTTTTTTGTAATAAAAACAATTATAAAATATATTCAATAATGATTGCTTTAGGGCAAATGACATTATTTTCAATTCCTATTATAAAAGAAATATATGTTGATAATAATGAAGTTATTATTGCTAGTAATATGATAACTTTATCATTTCGTCTTTATTTATATATTTATGCATATTTAGTTGTTTCTAAGACTAAAATTACTAAAGAAAATTTAAAAAAATCATTAAAAAATATTTTTTTAAATCCTATTATGATTGCTATGTTTTTAGGACTAATTATTTATTTAACACAAGGTTTTATGTATAAAGTGAATATAAATGCAAAAGAATATTCTATTTTAAGAATTGATAAAACATTGCCATCTTTTTACAATGTTATTGATATATTACAGAAAATGACAACACCATTAGCTATGTTTTTAGTTGGTTTAACATTAGGAAAAGAAAACACAAAAAAAGCCTTTGTGGATTACAAGGCTTATTTAATATCTTTTTGTAGAACATTTTTAGTTCCTGCATTTACTTTGGCAATATGTTTATTATCAAACTTAATGCATTTTACAAATTTTTCTAATATTCAAGTAATGGTTATAGTATTATGTTTTGCATCACCACTTTCAGCAGTTGTAAATACTTATTGTATTTCTTATAAAAACCAAAGTTATTTTGCAAGTGATGTTACATTTTTATCAACAATTATGGCAATTATTTCAATGCCACTATTTTATTTATTAGTTAATGTTATTTTTTAATGATTTTGTCTTTGAATATATGCTTTTAATTTTTCAAATGTTTCTTTACTAATATCATGTTCTACTTTACATGCATCAAGTTTTGCGGTTTTTTCATCAACACCTAACATGATAAAGGCAGATGATATTATTTTATGTCTTTCATAAATTTCACTAGCAATTTTATAACCATCTTCAGTTAAAGTAATGCTTCCATTATGATCAACTAAAATATAATTTTCACTTTTTAACTTTTTTAAGGCAATACTAACACTTGGTTTTGAAAATTTCATATCATTAGCAATATCTATAGCTCTTACTGAGCCTTTTTTTTCAGTAAGCATTAAAATTCTTTCTAAATAATCTTCTTTTGATTCAAAATTTTTTGTCATAATCAATTAAACTATAAAACAAATATAGTAATACCTCCTTTAATTGTTGATTGCTTATATTTTAACAAAAATGTTTTTTTCTTACAAGATTTTTATATTGACACAAAAAAATGTGTCTTGTAAAATAATAATTGCAAGTTAGTAACAACTAACTAAAAGTATTGTTTGCCTTTATTCATCATATGTTAGTATATGTGGTGATGATATGAAAACAATTGTTTTAATTGGTAATCCTAATTGTGGCAAAACAACATTATTTAATAAATTAACAAATAATAATGCTCATGTTGGCAATTGGCCTGGTGTCACAATTGAAAAGAAGGAGGGAAAATTAAAATATAATAATGAAACGTTTAAAATTGTAGATTTACCTGGAATTTATTCGTTATCTACTTCAAGTCCTGAAGAAATAATTACAAGAAATTTTTTACTAGAAAACGATGTGGATTGTATTATTAATATTATTGATGCTAATAATTTATCAAGAAGTCTATATTTAACAACACAATTAATGGAATTAGATATTCCTTTGATAGTAACTTTAAATATGTTAGATGAAATTATTAATAATAATATTCAAATTAATACTAAAGAACTAGAAAAATTTTTAAATGTTAAAATAGTTTCTATAAGTGCTTTAAAAGAAAAAAATATTGATTGTTTATTATCAATAATGCAAAATGAATGTCAAAAATATAAAATAGGGCAAAGTGTTTTATTAAATAGTTTTTTAAAAGATAAAATTATTTATTTTTATAATAACTTAAAGTCAAAAAATATTAATCATTCATTGTTTATAGCCACAAAAATCTTAGAAAATGATGATTATGTTAAAAATAAATATTTTAATGAATCAATCAATAATAATTATCTTGATAATATTATTTTTGAAAGATATAAATATATCGATAAAATTATAAATAAATGTTATAAACAAAATAATATTAAAAATAAAAGTTATTATATTGATAAGATAGTTACTAATAAAATTTTAGCTTATCCAATATTACTATTTGTCTTATTTATAATATTTCATTTAACTTTTTCAACAAATTTATTTTATTTAAGACCTTTTATCAATAAAATATTTATAAATAGACCAAATGGCTTATTTCAAGATGTTTTTGTTACTGACAATGGTTTAAATGCCATTGGACCAATGTTTAATAATTTATTATCAAACATACAAGATATTTTAATAAATAAGATTGCTATTTTTCTTATAAATAAGCCTAAATGGTTAAATAGTTTTTTAATAAATGGCATAATTAATGGTCTAATTGGTGTTTTAGAATTTTTACCTCAAGTTATATGTTTATATTTCTTTTTTACTATTTTAGAAGAAAGTGGATATATGGCTAGAGTTGCCTTTATATTAGATGCACCATTAAGAAAAATAGGATTATCTGGCAAAACATTTTTACCATTGATTATGGGATTTGGTTGTTCAATTCCTGCAATATTAAATACAAAAATTTTAGAAGATGAAAAGGAAAAAATAACTACCATACGTATTATTCCTTATTTAAATTGTAGTGCCAAATTACCATTTTTAGTTTCTTTAAGTGCTCAAATAATGTTAAAACTAAATTTAAATAATGTTGATTTGTTAACAATGATGTTTTATGTTTTTGGTGTAATTATAGCTTTACTTAGTGCCTTTATTTTAAGAAATACCACATTAAAAAGTAAAGAAAGTGTTTTTTTAATGGAACTTCCAAATTATAGAATAATATCTTTCAAAATATTATTGAAAAATTTGTGGAAAAAATGTCAAGACTTTCTAAAAAAGGCATTTACTATAGTATTAAGTTCTACAATAATTATTTGGTTTTTAACACATTTTACAATAAAATTTGAATATTTAAATGATTATGAAATTAAAAAATCAATATTAGTCTTTCTATGCCAAAAAATTCAAATTATTTTTACACCTTTAGGATTTGGAAAACAATTAAATGATGATTATGGATTTGTATATATAATTGCTACAATTAGTGGTTTATTTGCTAAAGAAAATATAATTGCTACATTAAATTCATTTAGTAGTTATTTATGTATTTCATCACCATCACTTAATACATTAATAAATTTATCAAATATATCTATTGGGGGATTATTATCATTTGTTGTCTTTAATATGTTTACTTTACCATGTATGGGTTCATTAGTGGCTTGTAAAAATCAAATTAGTAAAAAACAATTTAAAAATATGATTTTATATTGGTTAATAATTTCCTATTTACTTTCAAGTATGGTATATTTAATTTGTAAATATAAAATAATGCTTATTATTTTTGAATTATTATTTGTTTTAATATTTATCATAATATTATTTTTAAAAAATAAAAAAAGGGGATAAAGAAAATAAATGGAACCCATTGAAATAATCGTAATTATTTGTAGTATTTTAATAGTTGGATCTGTAATAGGTAATTACATTTATCGAAAAATAAAACATAAACCAACTGGTGCTTGTAGTTATTGCCATAATGGTACAAGTGGTGCTCGTTTAGTAAAAGCCTATCATAAAAAATATAAAAATAAATGATTTGCACTAAAAATATAAAAAGGAGTGTATTATTAATTGAAAGATGATCTTTCAAATACAAAGGTATACCAATGTTAAAACAAGTTTATAAAGAATTGAAATCAGACGACCAAAATGTTCGGGCTCGTGCTTTTAATGATATTTATAATTACTATTTTAAATTAGTATGTTTTTGTATTTCTCAATATATTGATAATAAAGAAGATATTGAAGAAATAGCAGATGATACATTTATCAATTTTTTTAATAATATTGATCATCTTGATGAAACAAAAAATATAAAATATTATATTTTGACTACTGCTAAAAATAATGCTATTAATGCTTTAAGAAGAAACAATAAATATACCACATTATCTGATGAAGAATTAGTTAATATTCCTTATTATGATTATAAAGAAACTAATGAAACTTTAGAAATTTTAAAAAAAGTTTTAAATGAAGAAGAACTATTAATTGTTATCAATCATTTAATTTATGGTTATTCATTTAAAGAAATATCTAGTAAACAAAAAATTTCTATAAATACTATTATGAGCAAATATCGTAGAGCAATTAAAAAAGCATATAAATATTTAAAGGAGTTAAATTTAGATTATGAATAAAAAAGAAAAAAAACTTTTAGAATTTTTACAATCTAAAGAAGATGCAAATCCTGATTTTTCAAGAATTGCAAATAAAATTTCTTATAATAAAACTATTAAAAATAAAAAGTTTAGTCTTTTTCCTAAACTTGCTATTTTAAATTGCTTAGCAGTAATAGTGTTGACGATAATAATTGTTCCTATAGTTATAAATAATGTGAAAAATGATAAAGTTTATTCAAGTTCTGAAGCCTTAAATCAAAATAGCGAACAAAATACTCAACAAGTACCAGCTACATCTAATCAAGCGACATCTACACAAGATGAGGCCGCTTCACCATCAGATAAAACAATAACATATAATGATGAGCAATATCTTTTAGTTTATGTTAAAGATAATATTATAGATTTATCAAATAAAAAACTATTAGCCAATGTTTCAGGTTATGATATATATCAATGTGATGATAAATTAATAGCTATTAAAGATGATAAAATATATCTAATGGAAAAAATCAGTAATTCCTGATTTTTTTTTTTAGAATTTTTCCTTAAATATTTAATAATAAATATGAGGGGACTTAAAATGATTACTTTTAAAAATGTAACATATAAGATTCATAATAAAACAATTTTGTCAAATATTAATTTTAATATTAAAGATGGTGAAAAAGTTTTAATTATGGGTCAATCTGGTAGTGGTAAAACAACTATTTTTAATTTATTATTAAAAAATATTGAACCTACAAGTGGAGAAATTATTGTTGATAAAATTAATTTAGAGCAAATAAATAATTTTAAGTTAAATAATTTTCGTAAAGAAAAGATAATTATGATAAGTCAAGTTGATGACTTATTTGAAAACAAAACAGTTATTGATAATTTAGAAATGTTTTATCTTGAAAATGATGTCATTTCTATCTTAAAAAAGGTCAATTTATTGCATTTAAAAGATCGTTATATTTATTCATTATCTGGAGGAGAAAGACAAAGAATAGCAATAATAAAAGCATGCTTGTCTTCATGTGATATTTTATTATGTGATGAAATTACTAGTGCACTAGATCAATATAATGCTAAACTCATTATTGATTTTATTTTAAAAATTTTTACAAAAAATACTATAATTTTTATTTCTCATGATAATCAACTTTTAAATAACAAAATTGATCATTTTATTTATCTTGAAGAACATAAAATAAAAGAAAATAAAATTATAAACGATATTACAAATTTTAAATTAAAAGATAATAAAAAAATAGGAAAATCATTAATATTTGTAGCTTTAACCCAAGGATTTAAAAAAATATCAATTCCATTATTAATAATTTATATATTAACAATCATATGTTTTTTTATATCTTTAAATTTTCAAAAAATATTTTTATTTTATGCCAAACAATCATATGAAAAATATTTTGATTATGATGTTTTACTTGTTAAAGATAATAAAGATTTGATTGTAAATAACATTGATAGTTTTGCCAATATTGATGATATTTTAAATAATTCATTAATTAACATAAATAATCATGAACATCAAAATATTCGTTTTTCTCCATTTAATAATAAAAATCAACATAAACCATTAGTAGTAAATCAATTATTTATGGAAGTTGAAAATTTAAATAATATATTTTCTTTTGAAATTATTAATAATCAATTTAATGAAAAATTTGATGATGTTGAAATTATTAATGAAAATAACTTATTTACCAATGCATGTGTTTATTATGATATAAAATATTTTAGTGATAAAAATATATTTAGTAATAATAATGAAATATATTTGATTGATTATGATTTTACAAAAATGGATGAAAGATTTACTAATAATCCACTTTTTATTAGTAAACAAGAAGATAAACCATATTTAGAAAGTAGAGCTTATAATGATTATTTAACATTTGAAATGGTTTTTGATGCCATTAAAAAAATAGTTAACTATTTCTTTATTCTTTTAATGTTTTTTTCGATAATAATATTATTTTTAATTAATTTTTCAAGATTATTGAAAGATGCTAAATACATTGCCATTTATATTTCAAGAGGTTATAGCGATTTTGAAATATTAATAGCTTATTTATTAACAATTTTTATTTATACATTTTTCTTTATATTATTAGTTTTTTTTATAAAGGATTTATTATATCCAATTCTTCTAGCATTTTGTCTACAATTTATTGCCACTTTAGTAAGTTATTATTATTTAAAAAATAAAAATTTATATGATTTATTAAAGGAAGATAGTTATTCATGAAACTAATAGTAAAAAAAATAAATAAAGGTTTTTTCAAAAAAGTCATTAATAATTTTTCATATGAATTTGAAAATGGCAAAATCTATGCAATAACTGGTAAATCAGGATGTGGCAAATCAACACTTTTATCAATATTAGCAGGAAATTGTCAAAATTATAATGGTAATATTTATTTTGATAAACAAAATATTAAAAAAATGCCCAATTATACTTTTTTAGATGTTGGCTTTGTTTATCAAAGTTATCAATTATTAGATAATTTAACTTCTTATGAAAATGTAGCTTTACCTTTAGAAATGCAAAATGAATTTAATGATAACATCAAATATAAAATAAATACTCTTTTTAAAAAATTTAATATTAGTAATCTTTTAAATGCGAAAGTTAAAAATTGCTCAGGTGGTGAAAAACAACGAATTGCTATTATAAGGGCTTTAATTAAAAATCCTAAAATAATTTTACTTGATGAACCAACTAGTGCTCTTGATGCCAGAAATAGTGAAATATTATTTGAGCATTTAAATACAATCAAAAAAGACAAAATTATTATTATGGTGACACATAATCAAAATATTGCTGATAAATGTGATGAAATCATAGATTTAAATAACATAAATAAAGTTGATCTTTTAAATTTTAAAGAAATAAAAAAATCTCAAAATAAAATCAAATTTCATAAAATTAAATTTTTGTATCAAAAAGTTTTCAAAAATAAAAAAATATATAATTATTTTGCAACATCAATTTTATCTATTGGTTTAATAGGATTTTTACTTGTTGGTTTATTAACAAGTTTTATTTATAGTGTGGTTAACAATTCTTTTAATATTTTTAATAATAAAAATAACATAACAATTAAGATGAAAAAAAATGAAGAACATATCAATTATGATTATATTGAAAAAACATATAATAGTATTTATTATGAAGGTTTAGAAAGTTCATTTAAAAAACAAATTAAAGACAATTCTTTAATACAAAAATTATATTTAAATCAATATGAATTATCTAATATAAATTTTATTTTTGATAATTATTTAAGTACATATAGTGAAAATGTAGTTTTAGCTATTCCTTTAGAATTATCATCTAACTTATTAGTATCTAATAATATTATTAAATTAGAACTTGAGAATAAAATTATTCAATTTAATATTGATAAATATGAAATTGTTGATCTTTATCAACCTTTAAGTATTTATTGCAACAATATAAATTATTTAGATGATTATTTTAAATATTTGAACATTGATAAAAAAACAACTAATTTATTTTATGCAAATGACATCGATAAACTTTATGATTTTTTAAATAATAATATAAATTATATTAATTATGAATTTATTTTAGATAAAAATAATCATCTTATATATATTCAAGAAAGTTATTATCCAAGAATTCTAAAGGATAATTTAAACGATTTTTTAAATATTAATGAATATAATTATTATTTAATATCTGACTATGTTAACACATTGATTGATTATAATTCAGGTTTTGCTTATATTCTTAATAATGATGAAGGAATTTTAGTTTCTATTGATAATAATTTAAAAGATAATGAAATAATGATTTCAGAAAAATATTTTCAAATATATCAAAATAACCAGAAATTAGTTTTACATGGGCAACAATTAAAAATAGTAGATATTACTAAAGAAAATAATTATTCTTTAATATATCTTAATGCTAATACTTTTAATAATTTTAATAAAAATAGTTGTTTAACATGTCTTATTAATTTAAAAAATATAAATTCTTTTAATAATTTAGGTGAATTTTACATTAATGAAAATTTATTTTCTGTTTCCTCTTTTGAAGTTTTTGATAATATAAATCGTTTTTTAAAGATATTTTCTTTTTTATTGATTATTGAAGCAATAGTGACTGGATTTTTTATTTTTAATATTAATTTTGTTATTAAACAAAAAGAAGTTATTTGTTTGTTAAAATTAGGAATATATAAAAATGTTATTTTTAAACTTTTGTTATATGATCCTATAACTAATATTATAAGTTCAGTAATTAGTGCTTTAATAAGTGGTTTTGTTTGTAAATATTTAATTGCATTTATTTATAATTTATTACAACATAGTAATATAAATATTTCACTTTCATTAATGTTAATTATTTTAACGATTATTTTACCTTTTTTATTTATAATGCCTTTAATAATAATAAAAATAAGTATTTTTTTAAAAAAATCGTAAATTGACAAAGTAAATTCCGTTTTTACCCCGAAAGGTAGAAATTGCCAAAGAAAAATGCATTTTTTTAAAT
>CANQTM010000050.1 GCA_947626825.1 uncultured Bacilli bacterium
TTACTTATCTTTGATAAGTAATTTTAAAATCTTTTTGCTAAATTCTAAATTTTGGGGTGTTAAATCCTAAAAACGGGTTTTTATAATCAAGGCTTTGGCAAATTATCTTTAGAATAATTATCTAAATAATTGTAAATTTTATTATCTTTTTTATATGCTATTATAGTATCAATATTGACATTATACATTGATTTAAAAATGTTATTGTCAATATTTTTATCTTTTTTTCTAAGAGTTGCTATTAACTCTTTTACTTCTTGTCTTTTTGAATCAGTTTTTTTATTAGTTAGTGTACAATTACAATTGCCAAAAGATAAATTATTATAATTGACAAAATTTATAATATCATGTTCTTTTACAAAAAATAATGGCCTTATTAGTTCAAGATGTTGATAATTATCTGAATGGAGTTTTGGTAACATAGTTTGATATTGACCACTATATAAAATAGATAACATTGTTGTTTCAATGACATCATCAAAATGATGCCCTAAAGCGATTTTATTACAAGATAATTTTTCTGCAATATTATACAAAGCTCCACGACGCATTCTAGCACACAAAAAACATGGTGAATTACTATTTTTAAGATTTACAATTTTAAAAATATCAGTTTTAAAAATTTGTAAAGGAATATTTAATAATTTTGAATTAGTTAAAATTTTATTTAAAGTTTCTATATTAAAACCAGGATCCATTAAAACATATTCTAATTTAAATGGTACATCACTATGTTTTTGTAACAATTGTAAACATTTTGCAAGCAAAAAAGAATCTTTGCCACCAGAAATACATACAGCAATATGATCATTTTTTGATATTAAAGAATATTCTTTTAAAGCCTTAATGAATTTAGAATATATTTTATTTTTATAAGTAGTTAATAAACTTCTTTCTACTAAAATATCTTTATCTAAATTATTTAAATTTCTCATAATAAATGCTTTTTTAGTTCAAGGCGATCTTCTTCAGTAATAGTTCTTTTAACTTTACATGGATTACCAAAAGCTAAACTATTTGCTGGAATGTCACGAGTAACAACACTACCAGCACCAATAACACAGCCTTCATTAATAGTAACTCCACCACAAATAGTAACATTGCCAGCAATCCAACAATTATCTTTAATGGTAATTGGAGCGCCATATTCTTTATCAGTAGTGTAATTTTTATCTTTGTTAAAATATGGATTTCTATCTTGATATCTTAATGGATGAAGTGGGGTAAATATTGATACATTTGGTCCTAAAAATACATTATTACCAATAGTTACTTTACAAGTATCCAAAACAGTAAAATTAAAATTTGCATAAAAATTATCACCAACAGTTGTGAAAACGCCATAATCAAAATAAATTGGTCCTTGTAAATAAGTGTTTTGACCTCTATTTGGTAATAATTTATTTAAAATTTCTTCTCTAACATTAACTTCTTCTTCAAGTGAATCATTATATTTTTTATTTAAGCTATGAGCTTTTCTTCTTAATGATAATAATTCATCATCATTTGGATCATATATTTTTCCTTGAAGCATTTTTTCTTTTTCTTTCATATAATTATCTCCTAATTTCGATAGAGATTTTAACATATTTATAGCTAATTAGCAAACAAAAACAATAGGATATTTTAACGATATTTTATTTAATATTATATTTTAAAATATAACTTGATATTAAATCAAAAATTGTTATTTTTTAAATAATTTAAAAGTACAATATCGTTTAAATATTTTTTGCTTTAAATTCAAATCTATTTGGAAATTTCCATATATTAAATAGTTTACTATTGATGTTTCAAATCACAATTCTTTTGAATATTATAAACAAATGTGCGAATTTCAAATGCAACAAATCTTTCACTTAATAGTTTGGTAAATTCTTTTGATAATAGTTTTGAATTTGATTCAGTTATAAATAAAAAAAAATTTTCTAATCGTATGGTCTTACAAACTTTATCCTAATCATCAATAATTTGTATTTCATCTAAAAAAATTATAGCATAGTCCTTCTTTCTTTATGAACATATTTTATAATATCATTTGTGTTTTTAATACTTAATAAGTTTAATTTATTTTCAAAGGTCAAATAAATAACATTATTACTTTTTTTATTTCTATCATAATTTGTTCTAAAAGAACAGATTTACCACATTTATGAATGCAAGTTATAATTTTAATTAAATTTAAATTATAAAATTCTCTTATTTATTAAGATAATGTTCACGCTTTATCATTATAAATCACCGACAATATAATTATAGTGAAAACTTTTTAAACATTAATAAAAGTTTTCAATTGTAATAAAATGTTTCAATGATAAATGTAAAAGTTTTTAGTATATATTTAGGTAATTGTTTTATTATTATTTATATTGAATATATTGATGGTGAATCATATTGATTAATTTGATAATTCATTCATACTTTTCGGTGGGAATCCTCAACATCAATTCCGGACATTTTTGACATTTATGACGATTATTTCAAAATTTCAAAAGTACAAAAAAAGTCCTAAAAATCGGACTTTTTGTTAGCAAACTGGTACCCTGTGAGGGATTCGAACCCTTGACCCACTGATTAAGAGTCAGTTGCTCTACCAACTGAGCTAACAGGGCATAATTAGAATAAAAACACTCCTAATAGGAGCGTACTATTCTACTGTAGATTGTTGCTTGTTAAGCAATCTTAATGCTCTTGTAGAAATTTTAACTCTAACTTTTTTTCCATTTACAACTATTACCTTTTTTTGAAGGTTAACATTCCATTTTCTTTTAGTTGCACGTAAAGAATGAGAACGATTATTACCACTTAAAGGACCTCTACCTGAAATTTCACATACTCTTGACATATTAAGACCTCCTATAAACTCATGCCCTAATATAATACCATTATCTTTTTAAAAAAACAATAAAATTTTTTAAAAATATAGGTATAAAACACTCCCCAACTACCCGCTAGGGGAAAAATTTTGTTTACAAAGTGGACTGAATGAATTATAATACCAATGTATTATTGATTAAAGCAATAATACCAATATTGGGAAAAAAGATTATAATCGTATTAACATATATATAAAATGAGGTATGTCAAATGAATAAAATTAGCGCTTTAGTTCTTAAAGATATTTTTATTTCAGGAGCTAATAACTTGTCAAATAATTATAGAGATATTGATGCTTTGAATGTTTTTCCAATTCCAGATGGTGATACAGGAACAAACATGATGATGACAATCAATAATGGTATCAAAAATATTTCTAGTTTAGATACAAATAGTTGTGGTGAATTAGCAACAGCTTTTTCTAAAGGCTTACTTTTAGGTGCTAGAGGAAATTCTGGTGTTATTTTATCTCAAATTTTTAGAGGCTTCGGCGAAGCCATTAAAGATAAAGTAGATTTAACAGTTGATGATGTTACTAAAGCTTTTTTAAATGGTACAAAAAGAGCTTATAAGGCTGTTTTAAAACCTGTAGAAGGAACAATGCTTACAGTTATAAAAGAAGTATCTAATGAGGGCATCGAAGCTATAAATAGTAATAAAGAACTTACTTTAGTTTCTTTATTTGAAAAAATGGTTGAAAAAGCAAAAATTTCTTTAGAAAACACACCAAATTTGCTTCCAGTTTTAAAAGAAGCAAATGTTGTTGATTCAGGCGGTGCAGGTATTGTTAAAATTCTTGAAGGATTTGAAGCTGCTGCCAAAGGCGAAATTGTTGAAATAAAAAACGAAAATGTCCAAGATAAAAAATATGTTTTATTTGAACCAGTTATTGATGAAGATGGAGAAGATGATTTTGGTTATTGTACAGAATTTGTTATGCGCTTAATGCCAGATGATGAATCTAAAAAGCCATATAACCAAGATGAATTAAGAGAATTTTTAGAATCAGTTGGTGCAAGTGTTGTTTTAGTAAATGATGATGATTTAGTTAAAGTTCATGTCCATACATATAAACCTGGGGATGTTTTTAATTTTGCACAACAATATGGTGAATTTGTTACAATAAAAGTTGAAAATATGGATGAACAACATCGAAATCTTGAAAAACAGCCAGAAAGAAAATCACAAATGATAGTTACGGTTGCTGTTGGCTCAGGTTTAACACGTTTATTCAAACAATTACGAGCAGATATAGTCATTTCAGGTGGTCAAACAATGAACCCATCAACTGATGATTTTGTTAAAGCTATAACTAAATTTAATCCAGAATCGGTAATAATTTTACCAAATAATAGTAATATTACTATGTCTGCAAAACAAGCAGCTGACATATTATCAAAAAAAGGTATTATAGTTAAAATTGTTCCAACTACATCAATACAACAAGGAATTTCTGCTTGTATGGGATTTAATCCTGATTGTAACATTGAAGAAAATGTTATGGAAATGTTTGCAGCTACAAAACGAATTGTATGTGGTCAAGTAACTACTGCTGTTCGTGATTCTAAATTAAATGGAGTAACAATTAAATCTGGAGACTACATAGGAATAAAAGAAAAAAAGATAGTTGCTGCTTCTAAAGATATTGATAAAGTTGCATCATCATTAATTGATTCAATGATGAATTATGATGCTGAAATAGTTACAATTATTGCTGGCAGTGAAGTTTCTTCAAAAACAGTTAAAAATCTTGAAAAATATATCAATGATACTTTTAAACATGTTGAAGTTGAAATTCAACAAGGTGATCAACCAGTTTATCAATTATTACTTGCTGTTGAATAAAGGAAGTTTTGCGCTTCCTTTTTATTTTTAAATTAAATCTTATTAAATTATTGCAATATTTTGAATATTTTATTTGAAAGAAGGTAAATATAATAATATGGAACATAAAGGACAAAAAATATTAATTAACATTTTAGCAGTTATTTCTACATTATTTCTTATTATTTATGTATTTTTCTTTGTTATGTCACTAATTGGTCATTTTACAGCAGAAAGTGATTCATTAAGTGATGGCTTTGGGATTCTTTTCTCTGTATTATTTTTCATGATAGCTTTTTTTGTAAGTTTAATAGTAAGTGGAATTAGTTTTATAATATCGTTATTATTAAAATTAATTAATAAGTTGCCATATAAAGCGGGATTGATTACTATTTCTGTTGATTTAGGAATGACACTATTATTACTTGGATTATTATATTTAATATTTAATGTTTTTTCACAAATGTAGTTAAAAATTTAAAAATCTTTATTTAGAAGTAAGTACTAGTACTTGCTTCTTTTTTATATAAGTTTAAAAATTATTGTTTTTGTAAAAATATATGTAAATATTTCATTTTTTAATTTCATATGTTATATTATTTTAGAAAAAAAAGAAAAAATCACTAAAATAATAGTGAAGGAATAAATAAAATTATATGGAAAATATTAAATTAACTCCAAAAAGAAAAGAAATAATAGAACGAATGCATTTTCATTCTATAATTGAGATTTTAAGATATTATCCTTATCGTTATGATATTTATCGTAATGAAAGTTTAAGTATGGCAAAACATCAACAAAAAGTGTCAATTATAGGCGTTATTTGCTCAAATGTCAAAATTGAAAGAATCACTAAAGGCCGTATGAAAACATCTTTTAAAATAAATAGCAATGATAATTTAGTTAATGTTATTATGTTTAATCGATTTACAAATTCTAAATTTTTATTTGAAGGAGCTAGAATTGCACTTATAGGCAAATATAACGCTTTTAGAAATGAATTAACTGTTAGTAATTTTAAAATGGATGTTAATTCTCAAGAAGTTAAATTTATTCCTATTTATTCTTTACCTAGTGATATCAAAGATAGCACATATCGAAGTTTAATTAATTATATATATCAAATGGCTTTAGAATATCATTTATTATCAAATACGATTCCTGATGAGTTTATGAGAAAATATAAACTTGTTAGTTTTGAACAAGCTATAAATTTCATTCATAATCCTGATAGTGATGAGAAGTTAAAACAAGCATATCGTTATTTAAAATATGAAGAATTTTTATCTTTTTGTATTTTAGGTGCTTTAAAAAGAGATTTATATTCATTATCAATAGATCAAAAAAACAAAAAAATAGATTATGATATAATTAAAAATTTTATCAGTACTTTGCCTTTTAAATTAACAAATGATCAAAAAATTGTCTTAAAAGAAATATTAGATGATATATCTTCAAATAAGGTTATGTCAAGATTGCTTCAAGGAGATGTTGGAAGTGGTAAAACAATTGTTGCATTAATTGCCTTAATTGCAAATTATACAGCTCATTTTCAAGGTGCTATTATGGCACCAACTGATATTCTTGCTCGTCAGCATTACCAAAGTATTAAAAAATTTTTAAAAGATTTCCCAAATATTAAAATAACTTTGCTAGTTTCAGATATGACTTCTAAAGAAAAGAATCAAATATTAAAAGATGTTGCTAATAATAATGTAGATATTGTTATTGGTACTCATGCTTTAATCCAAGATAGTGTTAGATATTATAATCTAGGATTAGCAATTATTGATGAGCAACATCGTTTTGGAGTTAAACAAAGAGTTGCTTTAAAAGAAAAGGGTCAACAAATTGATGTTTTATATATGTCTGCAACACCAATTCCGAGAACTTTGGCTTCAACAATTTATATGGATATGGATGTGTCAACTATTGAAAATTATCCATATGCCAATAGAGAAATCAAAACATTTTTTGTCAATGAAAATGAAATAACTAAAATTGAAAAGAAAATTAAAGAATATTTGCTAACAAAACAAAAAATTTATGTTGTTTGTCCAAGCATTGAAGAATCTTCATTAGAAATTAGTAATGTTATTGAAATTGCTTCACAATGGCAAAAAAAATTTATAGATTATCATATAGGTGTTATGCATGGAAAATTAACTAATGAAGAAAAAACTTCTATTATGGCAAAATTTATCAATAATGAAATTCAAATATTGGTATCAACAACAGTTATTGAAGTTGGCATTAATGTTTTTGATGCTAATATGATTATCATATATAATGCTGAAAGATTTGGTCTTGCACAAATTCATCAATTACGGGGTCGAATTGCCCGTGATGGTCAAGTTGGTTATTGTTATTTGCTTTCTGATTCACAAGAAGTTGATGTTCAAGAAAGATTGGAATTTATTTCACAAAATAATAATGGTTTTAAAATATCGGAATATGATTTAAAAAGACGTGGTGCTGGAGATATGTTAGGTCTTGCACAATCTGGTAAGTCACCTTTTAGAATTGCAAATTTAATTGACGATTTTAATATTTTATTAGTGGCTAGTAAAGATGCTAAATATATAATTGCTAATAAAAATAAATATCCTAAAATCATTAATAATACTATAAAAATTTTAGAAGAAAGTGAAAAATATGTTGACTAGCAATTTGACAAAATAACCTCAATAATATAGAATAGTTTCAGAAATATTTGGAGGAACAAGTAATGTTTGAAAAAATTAAAGCAATTTTAGTTGAACAATTAGGTGTTAGTGAAGATAGAATTACAATGGATGCTAATGTCGTTGAAGATTTAGAAGCTGATTCATTATCAGTTATGCAAATTATAATGGAACTTGAAGAAGAATTTGGCATGACTGTTGAAGATGATGATGTTAATAACCTTCGTACTGTTGGTGATATTGTAAAATATTGCGAAGAAAGAGTTAATAAAAAATAATTTTAATCTAGCTTAATGCTAGATTTTTTTGTCTGTAAAGTAAAAATACTTGACAGGAATGCAAAACATGCTATAATGTTAATGAAAAATAGGAGGAAAAAATATGGCAGTAAAAATTAGAATGCAAAGAAATGGACGTCATAAATTAGCTTCATATAGAATTGTTGTAGCTGACTCACGCTATCCTCGTGATGGACGTTTTATTGAAATTTTAGGTTATTATGATCCAACAACTAATCCTGCAACTGTTAAAATTGATGCAGATAAAGCCTATGAATGGATTAAAAAAGGTGCACAACCTTCTGATACTGTAAGAACTTTCTTATCTCAAACTGGCGTTTTAAAGAGAATTCACGAAGAAACTCATAAGAAGGATTAATCATTATGGAAGAATTAGTAAGAGCTATTGTTGAACCAATAGTTGTTAATAAAGAAGCATTAATGATTAAAATTGTTGCAACTGAAGAAGATGATATCAGTGATATCATTATTATTTCTAATAAAGATGATACAGCTCGTTTGATTGGTAAAGGTGGAGCAATAGCATCAGCTATTAGAAAAGTTATTTCAGTAAAATCAAAATTAGATAATACTCACTTTAGAGTAAAATTTGAATCATATGATGAATAGGTGAAGGTCATTTCATCTATTTTTTGCATATAGGAAATTATATTATGGTTATTATTGGAATAATTGTTGGTACTTTTGGTGTTCATGGTGAATTAAAAGTAAAAACTAATACAGATTTTGTTAATAAAAGGTTTAAAATAGGTAATACTTTAACATTGAAATCACCAAAAGATGATGAAATCATAAATGTAACTATCAAAAGTCATAAAAAAAGCACTAAAAATTTAGAAATTATATCATTTAAAGAATATGATGATACCAATGTGGTTAACAAATTAATAGGCTATCAAATTTTGATTGAAAATCCAATTAATGAATTAAAAAAAGGACAATATTATTATGCTGATTTATGGTATTGTAAAGTTTATCTTTTGGATAATTTAATTGGTGAAGTTATCGATTTATTTGATGTAGGTTCTAATGTTATTTTAAGAATAAAAAGAGATAATGAAAAAGATTTATTATACCCTTTTGTTGATAAGTTTATTTCAAAAGTTGATATTGAAAATAAAACAATAGTTTTAAATCCTATTGAAGGAATGATTGATTAATGAAAATTACTATTTTGACATTATTTAAAGAACAATTTATCGGTTTTTTAAATACATCAATTATCAAAAGAGCTATAGATAAAAAAATTGTTGAAGTGGAAATAATTGATTTTAGAGAATACTCAAATGATAAATTAAAAAGAGTTGATGATGTTCCATATGGTGGTGGCGCTGGAATGATTATTAAACTTCAACCAATAATTGATTGTTTAAAAACAATTAAAAAAGAAAAAAGTAAAGTTTATTTATTATCAGCTTCTGGCCATGTATATAATCAACAAACTGCAATTAAACTTACTCAATGTGAACATTTGATTTTAATTTGTGGTCATTATGAAGGAATTGATTCTAGAATTGTTAATTACATTGATGGAGAAATATGCATTGGTGATTATATTTTAACTGGTGGTGAATTGGCTGCAATGGTGGTTACTGATTCTATAATTCGCTTATTAGACGGAACAATAAATAAACAATCACTATTAGAAGAATCATTTGAAAATAACTTATTAGAATATCCACAATTTACTTTTCCAAGAGATTATGATGGATATAAAGTGCCTGATGTGTTATTTACTGGAAATCATCAAATTATAAATGAATATCGTTTTAAAGAAAGCGTTAAAAAAACATTGTTAACAAGGCCAGAATTATTAGATGTTTCTAAATTTAATAAACAACAATTAAAATGGTTTAATGATTTAGAAAATAACGTAAAAATTGTTAATGCTGTTAGCAAAGCCAAAAAATTCATGAAATAAATATTGATTAATAAAACAACTTTTGATACAATATTTAAGCGTGATGCCCTAATGTTCCGCTAGGATATAGTCGCAGCCTATGAACATTTTGTAAAAATATGTGAATAAAGGAGGACGAGTATTATGAATATGAAATTAATACAAGAAGTTACTGCAACTCAAATTCGTACTGATATTCCTGAAATAAGAATTGGTGACACAGTTGTTGTTGGTGTTAATATTATTGAAGGAAATAAAAAGAGAGTTCAAGATTATCAAGGTATAGTAATCAAAAAAAGAGGCGAAGGAATTTCTAAATCATTTACAGTTAGAAAAAATTCTAGTGGTGTAGGTGTTGAAAGAGTATTCCCAGTAAATAGTCCAATTGTTGCTTATGTTAAAATTTTAAGCCATGGTAAAGTAAGAAGAGCAAAATTATATTATCTTCGTAAGCTTAAAGGTAAAGCTTCTAAAGTTGCTCAAAAGATTTAAGGCTCTCCTCGCAAACGTGGGGTTTGCGTGGGGTTTTCAAAAAAAGCTCTTCAAAATCATGGGGTTTATGAAAAG
>CANQTM010000051.1 GCA_947626825.1 uncultured Bacilli bacterium
GTTGAGTTTGCCTTTAAATTTAGTTATCTGTTACTTATTTATTGTGAAGTGGATATAAAGGCTAGTTTAGGATCATCTACGGTTGGGGAAAGTGGTGAGGTAATTTATTAATTTTCATTTTATAAGAAGGATAAATGAAAATTACATGTTAGATTTAGAATATTTTTCTACAATTGCTATTCGATGTAGAAATGATAATGAGCAATTTGTTATTTTTATAATTGTAAAGGAGGTAAAATGTTAAGTATTATAGTTGAGATTTCTACAATAGTTACAAACATATTCTTGTCTGTAGGATCTGTGATTGCAGTTTTTCAATTACTTCAAATGAAGAAAAGTAATATGTTACAATCAAAAAGTTTAATGGCAGATCACGAACGAAGAAAAAAGCAATCAACGTTAGAATTTTACTCAGATATTTATCCGTATTTAAGTGAACTTAGGACAAAAATAACTGATGTATTTGGCAATGGATATGTCATGCTGGATGATATTAGATATAAACAAAATGCGGATATTCAAAAGATGATATATGAATACTTAGTAATTATTGAAAGATTTGCTGTAGGTATAAATTCTGGAATTTATGATATAAATGTTTTTGCTAAAACGTCTGAAAAAGTTGTATCTGATATGTATAAAAAATTGTCTCCAATAATTGAGAACATGAGGATTGTTCAGAATTATTCAGAAATGTTTTGTGATTTTGAAAAAATGAGCAAAGACATTGAAGAAGTTAGAAAAAAGATGTATCCCAAATTATTAGGAGAAGATTTAACATCTATAAAGAATGATGTTTTTTATTAATTAAATATAGCGGACAGGTATGGTAATAATTTAATATCTTTTATTTCTTTATGATGGATACTCAAAAGCTGTTTGTCAGTTATAGACATTTCAGTTGTTTATAAACAAGTATAGCAATTTAATGTATTGTTTTGAAAGGATAAAATAACTTAATGAATTCCCAATTATTTATAAATGCAAATATGAAAATAAAAAAATCACGCCCGACTTTAGAAAAAGATACTGTATGTGATACCTATAGAAAAGGTACTTTTTTAGAGATTGCCTTTATGAGTAAACAATGCAAAAATGATAGTGCTGGTTCTTGTATTATGTGTGATTATGGGGTGACAAACTGCACACCTAATAGTGAAATATACCTAAAAACAATGGATGATATATTTCAAAAAGAAAAGAGTGTGCAATATCTTCTTTTATGCACCAATGGAAGTATTTTTGATTCATCACAAATAAAAGAAGAAACATTTAATGAAATATTAGAATATGTAAGCAAAACAGATATTCCTAATATTATTTTTGAAACGCACTATCTTGATGTATCACATGAAAAACTAAAGCTAATAAAGCAATTTTTGCACTCAAAAAACATAACCATTGAACTAGGAATGGAAACCGCAAACCAAATCTACCAAGATTTTTTAATTATGAAACGTATAAATATAACCGCATTTGAAAAGGTAGTTTCAACCATTCAGGACTATGGATTTCACGTCGATTTGAATATTTTATTTGGACTTCCACTTTTGTCAGAAAAGGAACAATTCCAGGATACAAAGAACAGTATTGCATGGGCATTTGAACATGGTTGCGATCCTGTCATATTTCCTGTGAATATTAAACCTTTTACTCTATTAATGAACATGTATAAAAACGGATATTATAAGCCTGTGTCATATTGGTTGCTTTTGCTATTGCTCTCTACATTGAAAGAAGAACAGTTATCTCAAATTATAATTTCATATTATGGAGATCGTGATGAAAACTATTATGGTAATGGTTTCAAAACAATTTTTCCAGCTTGCTGTCCTGTATGCAAAGAACAGCTTTTAAGTTTTTTCGATGCATTTTCACAAGAAGATGATCCTTATCAAAAAAAGAAATTAATAAATAACATCTTGAAATTTGATAGATGTACTTGTCTTAAAGAACAAAAAGATCAGTTAAGCCTGCCTGATACGAATGTTTTTAAAGAACGATACAAAAAATATTCCGAATTCTTAAAAGCGGAATTTCATTAAACAATTTAATATATAATTTTTACGGTCAAAAACAGTGTAGCTTTTTTAATAAAATAAATATTTGGAGGTAATCATGAATAAACATTCTTTATATTGGATTGGCATAAGGGAATCCGAATTAGAAGATACCGGCTCCTTATTTAAGGGATCTATCACAATTTTTGGTTCCGGAAAGGGAAATAATTATGCGTTTGACAAAGAATATCTTTTTAGATATGACTATAATCAAGACCTTGATTTATTAAATGCATTTATAAATCAAAAAGCAGAAAGGATTATCAGCAACGATCCAGATGCAAGATTTATGTTATATTATCCTGTTGACATTTCTATTTTATCTCCTAATGTATCAGCTAGAACTTTATATACAAACGATATTAGGTTTACAGAATTTTTAGATGATAAGATTAAAGTTAGAAACTGGTTAAGTGAGCATATATCCCTACCGCATTATACCGTAACAAAGGGGAAGACATTAGTTACAGGTATTTAACCTCTCTTTTTCCGGAATACGATAAATTTGTCATACAATCTGATTATTCTTGCGGAGGAAGCGGTACATGGTTATTAACTCCTGATAACATACCTGATATTATGAAACGAATTTCCGCTCAGGATTTTTATACCTTATTACCTTATTATGAAAATAGCGTATCTGTTAATATGCATTTGGTGGTTTATGAACAAGAAGTATTATTAATGCCTGCATCTATGCAAGTAATTATCCAAAAATCGTTTTCCTTATCATATCAGGGTTCGGATTTTATTATGTATACTCATTTGCCAGAAAACATTCAAAATACAGTGAGAAAATATGCACTGATTATTGGAAAGCAGCTGCAATATTCTGGCTATAGAGGAGTGTGTGGTATTGATTTTATCACGACACAAGATGAAGTATTTTTTTCTGAAATAAACGGGCGTTTTCAATCTTCCACTGTTCTAATCAATAAAGCAATGCATCACTGTGGATTAGATATGTCATTGCAACGACTCCATATAGATGCTTTCTTAAATCCTAAATGCACAATAGAATTACCTGCATTTGAAGTCGGGTATAGTCTCTATGGATACAGTTATGATCCGGAAACATTTGAAAAAGCAAAATATTTATATCAATGCATACAAGATGCCCCTGAAGTTGTTTGTTGTAACGATGATGATTTAGATTGGGAAATGAAGCTTGAAAAAAATACTTATCTATTCAAAATTATCAGCAATACAAATATAATTTCCGTTAGCGCTGAATTTGCAACCCTACTGCATCCTGACATCAATATTAATGAACACATCTTTGACCCAAAACACTACCATGAGCAACTGCAGGAGTTAAAAATAATGCTTTTAAGCCACGGCATAAAAATTGAGAAACGAGCATTAGAAAAACTAACTGAGTCAGGTGGTGTAAATTGCCAAGAGTTTGAAGCAATTGACCTACTAATCGAAAAAAATATTTATATAAATGTTCCTTATGAAACAAGATTTTCTGAGCTTAGTCCTTTTCGTATAGAACTGGAAAATAATGGAGAATTTATACTAATGTATTTTGGGAAAAAATTAACAACAGCGCAAATCCGCACTGCAAGCAAATTAGATTCACATGTTTCTCCAAATGGATTTTTATATAAGGATTTTTTGTATTTAGGGAATGATCGTTTGCGTATTTATCACAGAAACGGATGTTATTTTAAAACATTGAACAAAGGATGTAAATTTTGTGATGTTGAAGTTAATGAAATGCCACTACCTATAGAGGATATCAAGGAAGCAATTGATGCATATGCAAAATGTGAAAACATTCAACATTTTATGATTGGAGGAGGTTCAGAGCCAATAAATTCTGATTTCCAAAAAATACTCGATATCGCGGGCTATTTAAAAGCAAAATTTAATAAGCCAATTAATGTAATGTCGTTGCCGCCCTTAGATCCAAATATTTTGGATGCGTTTAAGGATGTCGGGATAACAGAAGTTACATTTAATCTTGAAGTATATGACAGAATGTTAGCGCAGAAGTATATGCCCGGAAAAGGGTTTATACCTTTAGAAGTTTATGATAAAGCATTTCAGAAAGCTGTTGATTTATGGGGAAGAACAGGGAATGTCCGAACAGTTTTCATTGTAGGCCTGGAAAGCGAAAAAACACTTCTTGAGGGCGTAAAACATGTGTGTGCTTTAGGTGTTTCACCTATTTTAAGTTTATTAAAAGGAATCAGTGGCACACCAATGGAATATTTTTTCCCACCCTCCGATCAACAGATTTTAAAAATTTGCCATAAGGTGCAGAAAATTTGTGATTTTTATGGAATAGAACAAGGTCCCGTTTGCCGCTGCTGTGAAGATAACACATTAAAAATAAGTTGCTGAATATTGTAAAAAGTTGATAATCTTTCCATAAAAGAAAGAAAATAATATACTCGAAAAAATAAATTCAGCTCCTATCCATATAATAATTGTTCCGAATTTGTACCTGATGATATTTTTATATATCATCAGGACACAATCAAAAATAAGCAAATCTTCCTTCCATTTTATGCTATTTAAATCATATATGAGTTTTATATAACATTTACGATAACAAATCATTTTTAACATATTTGAAACAATACTTAGATCTTTTGAATCCGCTATGCAAGAAGGAATTGGAACCGTTAGACTTTTCTTGCCTGATTTAAATGTAATTTCAGGATTTAACAGTATATAATAATTATTATGAAAAAAAGACTGTCTTTCTTTTGAGTATCTTTTTATAAAAGGCCATCTTCTCCATGAATGTAAATCTGCTATTTGCTCCCGCAGAATTGCAAGGTTTTCCTGAAGAAGATTGTTTTGCTCACTACAGTAAATGGATAAAACAGAAATTACTGCCGACCCAAATGTTGCAAATATGGAACCTAGTGGAATGCACTCATTAAAAGATATCTTTACAATGCATTTGCTATAAATAATTAGCGTAACTAACATGGTGAATAATCTGTGCTCCAATGAGCCACCTGTCCGGTAAGCTTGAGCCACCATTCCGGATATGTGTGAGCCACTATTCCGGTCATAATGAGCCATTTCAGTTTTATAATAGATGTATGCACATTTATTGTGTAAATCTATTATGAAGGAGGTCATCGTTATGACCAAATATCGTGAAATCCTCAGACTTTCAAGTCTGGGATTCAGCAACAGGGACATAGCATTAAGTGTTCCATGTTCCAGAAACACTGTTTCGAAGGTCTTAAAAAGGGCTCAGGAATTAAAACTTTGCTGGCCTTTGCAAGACAATCAAACAGATGAGGCTCTCGAAAAGTTGTTTTATCCCAAACTAAACAACCGTCCTCAAAAGCGTATGCCTGACTATGCTTACATCCGCAAGGAGTTGCTCCGCAATGGAGTCAGCAAAAAACTCCTATGGACTGAATACATGGAAGATTGCCGTGCCAATGGCGAAGAACCACTCATGTATTCCCAGTTCTGCTATCACATCCAACAGGAAGAGCAGAAACATCGTGCAACCATGCACATTAATCGTAAACCTGGCGAGCAGGTTGAAGTAGATTGGGCAGGTGATCCTGCAACAATCATTGACCCGGATACCGGGGAAATCATCAAAGCGTATATCTTTGTGGGTGTCATGACCTACAGCCAGTATGCTTATGTTGAAGCCTTTTTGGATATGAAACAGAAATCTTGGATTAATGCTCATATCCACATGTACGAATATTTTGGCGGTGTTGCCAGGATTCTCGTACCGGATAACTGTAAAACAGCAGTTATTCACAATGGTGGATTTAAAGACCAGCAGATTAATGAAACTTATCAGGAAATGGCTGAACACTATGGCACCGCTATTATTCCGGCGCGTGTCAGGGCTCCCAAGGATAAGCCGAATGCTGAAGGAACGGTAGGAAACATATCTACCTGGATTACAGCAGCACTTCGGGATGAACAGTTCTTCTCCCTTGCCGAATTAAACCGTGCAATCAGGAATAAGCTAGAACTGTTCAACCAAAGGCTCTTTCAGAAGAAAGAGGGTAGTCGGCTAAGCTTATTTCTTGAGGAAGAAAAACCATTGCTGGCACCATTACCTGCTACCCGTTTTGAACTGAGCGACTGGAAAACAGCCACTGTTCAGTTCAATTATCACATATCTGTGGACGGAATGCTATACTCAGTTCCGTATGAATACATCAAAAAGAAAGTTGATGTAAGGGTAACAGATACCACGATTGAAATTTTCTACAACCATAACCGCATTGCTTCCCACCGCCGTCTGAAAGGACGTACCGGGCAATACAGCACCATTACCGAGCATATGCCGGAGGACCACCAGAAATATCTGGAATGGAACGGCGACCGCTTCCGTAAGTGGGCTGAGCGGATTGGCATAAATACGTACACTGTGATTAATGCGATATTAACCTCCAAAGGTGTGGAACAACAAACTTATCGAAGTTGTATGGGACTTCTGAAGCTTGCTGAGAAATACTCAGATGCATTGCTGGAAGCAGCCTGCAAAAAAGCTTTATCCTATACAGCATCACCAAGTTATAAGAGTGTTAAAAACATTCTTGTAACCGGTTCTGAAAAGCTTGTATCAGAAACAACTGATACAAAGACCACACACAAAGCACACGGCATCACAAGAGGTGCCGACTACTATCGGAGGTAATCATTATGACCAATCAGAGTACAATTGATAAATTAATTGAAATGCGCCTTACATCAATGGCAGATGCATTCCGTAACCAGCTTGATGATCCTAAGTTTAAGGAAATTCCTTTTGAGGATCAATTCGGTATGCTGGTAGATATCGAATACAGCAATCGTAAAAACAATCGTCTGAAAAGACTGATTAGAAATGCCGGATTCGACCAGCCAGAAGCAAGTATCATGGATATCAACTACACTTCCGGACGCAAGTTGAACAAGGAGCTGATCAACAGACTTGCCACTTGTGAGTATATATCTGAACACCGGAATCTTTTTATTACCGGTGCTACAGGCTGTGGTAAGACTTACATGGCCTGTGCCTTTGGCATGGAGGCTTGTAAGCAATATTACAATACGAAATATGTCCGCCTTCCGGATATGCTTATCGATTTAGAAATAGCAAGGACAGAAGGTAACTATAGGAAGGTCATGGCAAAATACGCCAATCCTTTAGTTCTGATTCTTGATGAATGGCTTCTTTTAAAGCCTACAGACTCCGAACAGAAGGACATCTTCGAACTCCTTCACAGAAGACGTAAGAAGTCATCCACGATTTTCTGTTCTCAGTATGAGTTTGAGGAATGGTATGAGCAACTCGGTGGGGGTGCAAGTCCTTTAGCGGATGCAATCATTGATCGCATTGCCCATGACAGTTATCGTATCAACATCACAAGCATCGATGCTGAACATGATATCTCAATGCGTGAGATATATGGATTAGATAAAGCATTACGCGAGTAAACTCGCATCATAACAAATCGTATGGTTTATTAGTGGCTCATTCCGCCTGGACAGGTGGCTCAGTCTATACTGGACAGGCGGCTCTGCCGCACAAGAATATTCACATGGTAAGAAACAAACTAATGAATATAAATATTATTGTAAAAAAATGGTGCAAAAAAGAAAGATATACGAAACACTTACTTTTTAAATCATTACACAAAAGTAGCTCACCGTTTTTTATACTATAGCTGTGTTCCATAATTTAACCCCCATTTATCAAATGTTTACTATATTGTTTCAGATTGTTGTTATAATAAAAAACATTCTGATTAGATGAAATAATCTGTGCGCAGTTTTCAAAATAATATTCTACCCAAGTCAGAGAGATTCCAAGCTCTACACAAGAAGAATGGCAACACTCTGCCTGCTCTTTTAACTGTGCATATTCTTTTGTGTCTGTATTCAAAGTGTCTAAACCCAGTAACGGCATCTCACAATTTGCATTAGACAGAGATAATAATATCGGGAATAAGCAAGCGATATTTTCTTCTTTGCCACTAACATCCATTTCTATTAAAAGTGGCGAGTTCTCAAGTACCCTTATCCCTGCACGATTTGGTATTTTAAACTGATTCATTTTAATAATTTCTAATAAGTGAGATAATAGTTTACCTATTAAATTATTTTGCTTTGAAGATAAATTTGTTAAAAGAGACATATGTAATGTGGGTTTTTTTGTTGAATCAAATAATATATTTTTTATCTCAGCAATGTTTCGAATATATCCCCGTAATAAAGAATTGTTTGCTGTAACGGTTGGATTAGGAGCAAGGCGGCATATAGAATGATAAAAACTGTGTAGCATATGCGAATCAAAACAATTGTTTGCTTTAATTAATTTACAATAAAATTTTAACATTCGAAAATCTCGTTTTGTTACAGCATCGCATAATCCTTGATGAAGTGTCTCATATGCTTTTTCATATTCCTTTTTTGCTAAATAAATATTTGATAATGGAAAATATTCTTTTGAATGAATATATTCTTCTTCTAATAATGGAATTACCTGATTACAATATTCCTCCTTTGATAGGACTACATTTGAATCTGAGCCTATTAAGATATTATCAGTTGTATCCATGCAGTACCCTAAGAGCCCAATGGAATGCGTAATCTGTTCCAATGGCAGCATGACATTGTCCATCTTGGGATTTTCAAACTCTATAAAATCAAGATTCAGTATTCTCATATCCATATTTTCAAAAGTACAATTCCTAAATAATGCATTTTCAAATGTTGTATATTCTATTTTTACATTTCGGAATATACATTTTTCAAAAAAAGATCCTGAAAAAGCGCAGCTTGAAAACAAAATATTCTCAAATATTGATTCTAAAAAATTGCTTTCATTAAATGAACTGACCACTGCATGTTTTGATGTAAAAAAACATTTATAAAATTCACAATACTCCAAATCACTCATATTCATATGGCAATTATGGAATTGGCAATTATTAAAATAAGACCCCGTCATGGCTGCATTATTAAAATTAGTTCCCATTACAGGACTGTTTAATAAATAAGTACGATTGAGTGACTTATCAGCGAAATTTCTTCTGATAACAGTTTTATTTGATAATTCAGACAAACGCTCTGTTTTTCGTGTATATCCATATTTTTTGAGTTTTTTTCTTAAGTCGTTATATTCCATAATAATCTATCCCCTTTATTCTTTAAACTAAATTGTAATATAAAATAAT
>CANQTM010000052.1 GCA_947626825.1 uncultured Bacilli bacterium
TTGAGGTCAGATATCTATTTCGTATGAAATATATCTGGCATTTTTTGTTGCAAAAAAACAAGTTTTCGGACAGCCTGAGGGGGGGGCAGGCGCCGAATAAAAAAGCTCAGGCGAAATCAATTGATGCCAAATGTGTACTTTTGTTTCAGCAACTTAATATACGACCGGATGGAAAAATCAGCCTATGTTGTAATGACGCGCTTGGCAAATATACACTGGGTGATGTTAATGTGAATACTATTGAGGAAATTTGGAAATCTGATATTTATAATGAGCTTAGGACGAGGATGAAAGACATTGGCAGGAATGCATTGGAGCTTTGTGACAAATGTGATACTCTGGGAGGAATATTTACTCCGGAAGTGAAGTATTCGGTAGATGAATATTAATATTAATGATGATCAATTAAAGGAAACATTAAAGTATATAGTATGCGGTGGAATAACTACAGCAGTAAACCTAGCCATATTTTATGTTTTGACAGAGATGGGTATTTATTATCTTCTGTCAAATATAATAGGCTATTATATAGCGGTAGCTATTAATTTTTGGATGAATCAAATATATGTGTTTAATAAAAAGGCATCGGCTGATGCTTTAGGCAGGTTATGGAAGTTTGCTAAACTTCGCACGCTCTCACTTATAGTTGATTCTATTCTGTTTTTTTTATTGGTAACTATTTGTGGTTTTCCCACCTACTTATGTCGTATAATCCTTAGCATAATAATTATTACGGTTAATTATTTTTGGAGTAAATATAAAATATTTAAAAATACTTGATATATAAGAATGTTAGCTATGTTATAAGCCAAGAGGAAAATATGCGTAATATGAATAAAATGTTTAATTATATAAAACTTATAAGACCCAAACACTATATAAAAAATTTTTTAATTTTTGTGCCACTTTTCTTTTCAAGGGAATTATTTACGGTAAAATTATATTATACAGTTTTAGGGTATATTACATTCTGCTTTTTGGCATCAGCAGTTTATGTGTTCAATGATTTGAAAGATGTGGAAAAGGACAAGCTTCATCCAATAAAATGCAAAAGACCTATAGCGGTAGGAAGTGTTTCCAAAGCAGAGGCTGTAGTGCTGGGAATGATTTTGATTTTGCTTTCATTTATAATATTAGCTTATTACATTAGGAGCAATAGAGCAATCTTTCTGGTGGCATTATATCTATTGATCAATATAATGTACAGTTTGAAACTTAAGAATTATCCTATTGTAGATATTTCGGTTTTGGCATTGGGATTTTTGATAAGGATTATGTATGGCGGTGTGATTAGTGACGTTGTTGTATCATCATGGTTATATTTGACAGTTATAGCATTTTCTTTTTATTTTGGTCTTGGCAAGCGAAGAAATGAATTAAGGAAAATAAATTCAAATGAAACAAGAGCGGTTATGGTATATTATAATGACTCGTTCCTGAACAACCATATGTATATGTGTTTGGGATTGGGATTGGGATTTTATGCATTATGGACTGTAGAGAGGGGAGGATTATTTTTATGGAGTGTTCCTATAGCAATGATTATATGCATGGTGTATAATCTTGATTTAGAAAATTCCGATGGCGATCCGGTTACGGTTTTAATAGGAAGCAAGTCTTTGCTTATCCTAGTAGTTGTGTATATATTGTTTATGTTTGTTTGTGTATATAGATGATTGAATAAGTAATTGGATTAAAGTTTTGGGCGATAGGAGGATGTAAGTTTGAAAAATACAAATAAATTATTGCAGAATAATGGAAATATCCTGTGGATTACGGGGGCGGTAATTGTAGCTGTTATGTGTTTTGGTACATATATTTATCCGCATTACTCGCAAGACACCTTTAGATTGGCGCGGGAACAATTTATGTCTTTTAAAGATTTTGCAAAAATGAATTTTATGACTTGCATTGACAGTGGTAGATATTCATTGGGAGTTTTGTGGCTTCTTAGTAAATATTTAGGAATATGGACACCGGATGCTGTGATAGGTTGGAGCATTGTATCTGTGGGGCTTGTTTCGTTAAACATAATATATTGTTTTTCTGTACTTAGGCAGTATTTTTCTGATAAATTGCAGTTTATATGTTTTGGTGCAGTTGTAATAATATTTATTTGCCCATGCTTTGCAGATTGGTTTCAGTTTGTAGAGTGTGCGCCTTTTTATCTGTTAGGTGTGCTTTTGTGTAATATTGGTATTAATAAGTTATTTCGGAAAAAACATTTAACAGGCATCATTCTACTAGTTATTTCAGTAGGCTTTTATCAGGTTATTTTATCATTTTTTGTGTTGTTTTATATTTTGAGGCTTATGTTAGAAATAGAATCAGATCTGTATGAGGAAAATAAAATATTTGGCAATTATATTAAGGGAATATTAAAAGGAATTGCAGTATATTTACTATTGGTTACGGTTAATGTTTTAACAATGAAAATTTTTGCAGATGATATACCTAGAGCAGACTTTAATGTAATGAAAAATTTGGAAATAGTGTGGAAATCTCAAAAAAGTATTTGGATCATGGACTCGATAGGGGGGGGGGTATACTATGTTTGCATCTACATCGCAACAGTGGTTGCGTTTGCTGTAAAAATTTTTACCCTGACTTATGTTAACAAAAAATATGTTATATATGGCGCATGTGTATGTATAAGTTCGTTAGGAATATATCTTTCTGTTTTTATGAGTCATATTTTTGCTGAAGCGTATTTATCACAGAGGACGATAGTAGTGTTTTATGGCATATTGTCTTATTGGATTATTATTGCGTTGCGTCTAAATATGCGAAAATCAGATAAAGTATTTTGCGGAATTTTAGAAGCTCTGACAGTTATATGTATTGTATTTTTTATATGTAGAACCAATAGTTTAAGTATAGATTTGCTTAAATCAAATGCTTCTGATAGATTAATAGCGGAAATAATTGATGAAAAAATAAATGTTTATGAACAGGAAAATGGTATAAAAATTGAAAATATTGCTTTTGTCGATGATGAGAATAAAACATATAGTTATAGAGGAATTTTTTGTGCATATAATCTGAATCTGAGGGTATGGGCAATAGATTTTGCAAGGGGAAACGCATTTTATTATTATACGGGAAGAGATTTAACTAATGTTCAATGTCCTCAAGAAATATATGATTTGGTTTTTAAAGGCAGGGAATGGAATTGCTATAGTGATGAACAAATATATTTTGATGGAAATACAGTTTATATAGGGATTTATTAAGACGAATATTGAGGAGGGCGATTGAAAGGTGATTAGATATGTGCTTGAGGAATGAAGAAAAGATTTTTGATAAGTTAATATATATGATAACCACTTTTTTGCTGTTTTGGGCAACAGGTATTGTGATAATAACTTCTGTGTTTCTGCTGTTAGGGATAAGCGTCAATATGTTTAATGTTATAATCCCGTTTATTATATGTTGTGTCGTATATAATGGCAGATATAAAAAGTACGCATCAGCTGTAGTTGGAATTTCAGTTGTCATAATGGTAGGATGTATTCTATTTGCTAGTGCTTCATATGATCATACATGGGATGGAGAAGGGTATCATAAACCTGCCGTAGGACTGTTGAATGATGGTTGGAATCCCACAAAATATAGTGCGGATTCATATTTGCAATTTTCAGAAAGTATACCAAAAGAAATGTTATGGGCAACTGAAGGTTCCGCACACTGGGCTGAGTGCTATCCCAAGGCGAGTTGGTATTTTGCTGCTTCTCTTTACAGTATTACAAATAATATAGAGTCAGGGAAAGCATATACAGTATTGTTTATTATTATATTGTTTGGATTATCATACTGTCATTTAAATAAAAAATTAGGTAATAAACCTAAAAGTATTTTAGGAGCATTGGTAATTGCTGTCAATCCAATTGCCTTATGTCAGATTCAGTGTTATTATGTAGATGGATTAGCGGCTTGTATATTATTGGCATTGATGATAGAGCTGATAGCGGTTGCAAATGAAACAGATATTAGGATAAGTAACAGGTTTACTATATTATCACTGATTGTTTGGGGCTGCAATTTGAAATTTTCAATTTTGGGTTTTACCGGATTGATATGTATAGCACATTTCTGCTTTTGTGCATATATGAACAGAAAGCGTTTTAGAAATATAAAGAATTTATTTGTAATATATTTTAGCGCGGCTCTTTTTTCAGTAGTTGTGGTTGGATATGCTCCTTATGTAACTAATATGATAAGATATAAAAATCTGTTTGCGGGATTTGCAGATTTGATCGGTATGGATATGAATGAAATATTTGGAATTGCAAACATCAACAGATTCCAACGTGTGTTGATTTCACTGTTTGGGAAAATGTCACATGGTGAATATAATACAATAAGAGATGCATTAAAAATTCCATTTACCGTTCATGCAGGAGAATTAGGGTATTATTCGATTCCTGATACAAGATTAAGCGCTTATGGAGTATGGTTTAGTGGAATTTTAATTTTGTCTGTAGTTGTTATAATATTTTATATAATTAAACATAGAAGTAGCATCAGCAGTAGGTTCGCATTTGCCTTATTGCTTTGTGCTATAACTATTGTCGAACTGTTTGCGTTTGAACAATCATTTGCAATGCGTTATATCCCACATCTGTATATGATAGTTATAATGGCTTATGTTATTATACTGCAAAAGCCGTTTCCAAGACAAAAACTTGCAATTGTGTTTATGACGATAGCAGTACTTTTTAATATATGCCCTTGGATATGGATGATTAACGTAAAAAATGAAGATGGTATTTTAATTCGAGAACAATTGAAATGCTTATCCAAAGAAATTGACGATAAAGATTATAATCTTCAAATAGCATTTTCTTCTACTGCCTTTTGGGGAATACACTATACTTTAAAGGATAACGGAATTACTGATTATGAGTTTACTAAGTTAGAAGACATAGATGATGAAAAAACGCTTATATATGGGAACTGGCTTGCTTATTCTTTGCACAGCGGATATTCTGATAAATAATTTAAATAAAAAAGGTAGATTTAAAAATGAAAATATTAGTTATTTTAAATTATTACTTTCCATATGTTAGTGGGCTTAGCGAATATGCCAGATTATTGTGTGAGGAATTAAGCCGACGCGGAAATGAAGTAACAGTAGTTACAAGTAATCATGATAATCTTGAAAAAGAACAGGTAATAAATGGGGTGCACGTGCTAAGAACACCAGTATGGCTTAAAATAAGCAAAGGAACGATAAGCCCTAAATTTATTTTATATGCTATTAAATATTCGAAACAGGCGGATGTAGTAAACCTTCATCTGCCAATGCTGGAATCAGGATTGATTAGCTTATTTATTCCTAAGCATAAAATTATCTGCACATATCATTGTGATATAAATCTTTCTAAAGGGTTGTTAAATAAACTGATTTTAAAGATTATGGATATGTCCCATACGGTTGCTTTAAAAAGAGCTGAGAACATTGCGGTTAATACTATAGAATATATGGAGAAATCACGAGTGGCGAGGTCGTTTATTAAAAAAATGCATGAGATTTCACCTCCGATTAAAGCCTTGCCTGAGACTGGCAAGATGGAACATGAAAAATTCAGGATAGGATTCTGTGGAAGAATTGTGGAAGAGAAAGGACTTGATATTTTAATCAAGGCATTTGAACAGTTACAAAAGTCAAAAAAAGATGTTGTCCTTGTTGTCGGAGGTGATTATAGTTCAGTTGCCGGAGGCAGTATATATCCTAAGCTTAAAGAATATATAGATATAAATGATGTAAAAAATGTCTTGTTCGTAGGTAAAATACCGGAAGAAAAAATGGCAGAGTTTTATTCTTCGTTAGATGTATTTGTACTTCCAAGCGTCAATTCGCTTGAATCGTTCGGGATGGTTCAGGTAGAAGCCATGCTTTGCGGCACACCTGTGATTGCTTCTGATCTGTATGGAGTCAGGACTATTGTTGGGAAAACAGGGATGGGATTGATCTGCAAGAAAGGAAACGTGGAGGATTTAAAAGAATGTATTATTAAGGTAATGGACAACCCGAAAGATTATCACAAAATGCGTTCTGAAATTGAGGAAGTATACAGTACTGAGATAACGGCAGATAAATATATTGAGATTATGGGAAATATGAATGAACGCCAAGAACGATGTCGGAGATAATTACGCTTTATATTATATGAGGTTATATGTATGATTAAGAAAATTATTGAAAATGTTTTGTTTTCAAAAAACAGAGTAAAGACTAATGCGAATATATTTAGTGAAATCTACAAAAAAGGATTATGGAGAGAAAGCATACATGGGGGGGGGTATTATTCGGGAAAGGGCAGTGATGACACATATGGAATTCCATATGCTGAATTTATCTGCGTGTTTTTGAAGGAGCATAGTATAAAAAATATAGTGGATTTGGGATGTGGGGATTTCAGAGTCGGTTCAAAACTATTAGATGCCTGTGAGCACTATACAGGAGTGGATTGCGTAGAAGAACTAATACGCTATAATCAAAAAACATACGGAAGCGATAAAGCGGTTTTCTTATGTAAAGATATTACCTGCGATGAGCTTCCAAAGGGTGATATATGTTTGTGCAGGCAGGTATTGCAGCATTTAGGTAATTCTGAGATTCAAAAAGTTATGGAAAACATAAAAAAGAGCAATTATAAATATGTGATTATAACGGAGCATTTGCTGAATAAACCTAAAGCCGAAAAAAATTTAGATAAAATTGCAGGCATGCACACAAGATTATTTTTGGGTTCCGGAGTATATCTTGATTATCCGCCTTTTAATTATAAGATTCAAAAACTTACTCAGATTCCATATGACAAAAAATCACACTTGGAAATAATGTTAGTTCTACTGTAAATAAGGAGGAAAAAATGAGAAAGAAAATTGTTAGTATTTGGAGTCGCGTTATGCGAATAAAGATTTTTTATCCTTTGGTTGTTTTAGAAAGAAAATTGATGTATTCAGATGTAGTAAATTCGGTTGTTGATTTTTTGGATCGTTGTACAGACACGGAACATTTGAAACGTGTCAGTGATTTCTTTGAAAGCAATAAAGAGAAAATTCAGGATAATAAAAATGCTCTTTCAGATGAAAAGAGCAGATTGGTATATGGGAATATAATCAAATATAGAAGCACATTAAATCGGAAGTATCTGAGATCAGTAAGAGATCCATTAAAAGATCAATATTTTTGCCCGGAAATAATAAAATTAGGTAAAAAAGAATTTTTTATAAATTGCGGGGGGTATATAGGAGATACTGCAATTTCATTTGAAAAGAAATATCCATATTGGGAACAGGGGGGGGGTATAACTGCAAATGTAACTATGTTATGCTTTGAACCGGATAAAAGTAATGCGATTAAATGTAAGAAAAATATAAAAAAAATAGAAAAGCGACATTCTAATTTTAAGGGATATGTCATAAGGAAGGGAGTATGGGAGGAAGAAACAACATTATATTTCAAAGGTGGAGAAGAGTATTCAAATAAGTTGGAAAAAACAAACAGCGGTAATTTAGTTGAAGTGCCGGTAACGTCTATAGATGTCACAATGAAAAAGTATAGAGAAAAAACTAATGATAAATCAAAGGTAACATTTATTCAAATGGATATAGAGGGGTCAGAACCGGAGGGTCTTATAGGTGCGAAAAATACTATAGCGCAAGATAGACCTGTTTTGGCAATTTCAATTTATCATTCTGAAGAACAGATGATCAGCATTATCGAATGGTGCAGAGCAAATTTGAAAGATTATAATTTTTACGTAAGACATTATTCGCCGGCTTGGGGCGAAACAGATTTATATGCAGTACCATATGAATATGACAAAGGGACAGATTAATATGTTTATAATGCCTTTGGCTTATATTGCCTTAGTTTTGTATAAAATTAAATATGTTAAAAATTTTGTAGAGAAAGAGGACTATTTATCAGTAAAATCAACGAATTCAGTAAAGGGTATTTGTGCGTTGGGCGTAATTCTTCAGCATTTAACTCTGAAGTTGGAAAACCAAGGAATCATGGTTTTGTTCGGATATATAGGTTTTTTGTTTGTGAGTTTATTTTTCTTTTTTTCGGCATATGGATTAACTAAGAGTATGATTAATAAGTCAAATTATTTTGAGCATTTTTGGAGTAGGCGGTTGAAAAAAGTATATATCCCGATGGTATTGATTAATATTTTGTATATTATTTTATATTATTTCGTTGATAAAGAGTATGCTGTTGATTGGCGGCGAATGATAAAGGGGTTATTGGGAATTGAATTGATAGTTGGCACAGAATGGTATATAATTACGCTTTTTATTTTTTACGTTTTGTTTTATATTTTGTTTAAATCTTTAAAGGCACATAGAGCCCTGCTGTTCTTTTTTATAAGTACAATAATTTATGCGTATATTTGTAACAAGCTGAAAATGGATATAAAATGGTATAAGTCATGTTTTGCGTTTCCGATGGGTTTGGCTTTTGGAATTTATGGGGATATAATATTTACTTGGTTAAAAAGGTATTATAAAGTATTCAGCATTTTATCAGTTAGTGCATTAATGGCACTTATTGTAATGTTTTGTGTTGCATTTAGGCAGGGGATTGATACTTATAACTGTTATATGATATTTTTACAAATATGTATATCTATATTATTTGTTAGTTCATATTTGGTATTAACTATGAAGGTAATTATTGATAATTGCGTGTTGAGTATGTTGGGGAGAGTGTCGTACGAGCTTTATTTGATACATTATTTGTTTATTGAAATCTTCAGAGGCAACATATTTTATATTAAAAGCGATCTGGAATATTTCGGAACTGTTATTATTTGCAGTATAATATTTTCAATAATATATAAAAAAATAAATGAAAAGTTAATGTTGAAAATTTATAAGGTGTGATAGAAGTGAAAATTCTTGAGTTTTCGCAAACTGTAAAAAATGAACATATCTTACTAAAGTACCAACCTGCAAAATTTTTGAATAGCAGTTTCCTGATCAGGGGTACTTTAATAAACCCCACCTTAGCCGGGCTTTAGGAGAAATATTCTTTTATCTGTCTAATCGGTTAGCTTAAGGCAGAGTTGACGGTATGCCGGACGC
>CANQTM010000053.1 GCA_947626825.1 uncultured Bacilli bacterium
TTAGCAATAATATTATGAACAATATTTCTCCTAATTTTATGAAAAATTTCACCAACCTTTTTGTAAATATATTTAAAAAATATTACTTTAAAAAGTAATGTCTCACATTAAAATTATTAATTGTCGACTTTTTTTTGAAGTAGTATAATGTTTGTATAGATAAAGGAATGTGAAAATATGCTATATAAACTAATCTCTGAATGTTCAGATTATGATTTTAAAGAACAATTAGAAGTAAATAAACCAAAAAGTTGGCTCAAATCAATTTCTGCTTTTAGTAATGGCATTGGTGGAATTTTATTTTTTGGAATAAATGATAAAAACAAACTTGTTGGAATTGACAATCCACAATATGTTTCTGATAAAATTTCTGAAATAATCAATTCAAAAATTTCACCAACTCCAACATTTCTTTTAGAACCATATCAAGAAAATGGCGTTACCTTTATTGCCGTTAGAGTAATGCCTGGTCCTTCAACGCCATATTACTATTCTTCTAGTGGTGTTAAAGAAGCTTATATTAGAAGCGGCAATCAAAGCATTATTGCTCCTAGACATATCTTAGAAGAATTAATATTAAAAGGGCAAAATAAAACGTATGATTCTATTGTCACTTCTTATTTAAAGGATGATTATTCTTTCTCGTTTTTCGAGGCTACTTTTTTTGAAAAAACTTTTACTAGAATTACTGAAAAAGATTACACATCTTTTTCATTAATGACTGAGGACAAACATCTAACAAATGCTGGTGTATTATTAGCCGATCAAAATATCTATAGACATAACCGCGTATTTTGTACAAGATGGAATGGTTTAAATAAAACATCTTTAGAAGAAGCCTCAAATGATGCAGAATATAGTGGTGGATTAGTTAAAATACTTGATTCTACTCTTAATTTTATAAAGTTAAACACTAAAAAGAGATGGAAGAAGGCACCAGAGGGAAGAATTGAAATGCCTGAATATGATGAGGTTGCTGTTCGCGAAGCGGTGGTAAACGCGATAATTCATCGCCAATATACGAATGTTGGTTCTGAAGTGACTGTTGATATTTATGATGATAGAATTGAAGTTACTTCACCTGGTCCAATGGCCTCAGGATTAATATTTAATGGTGAACCTACTGTAAATGTTCCATCAATTAGAAGGAATCCAATCATTGCTGATGTTTTTGCACGTATGAGATTTATGGAACGCCGCGGCAGTGGCTTTGACAAGATTAAAAACGGAACAAATAGATTATTTGCAGATAATAATAATCATGTCAAATTTATTGCTAGCGAAACATTTTTTAGAGTAATCATTGAAAACGCAAATTATAAAAAGAAAACTAAAAACAACAAAGTTAGAGAAAGGGGCAAAGAAATTTCTAATCAAATACTAGAACAAATTCAAAAAGACCCTAAAATTACGGTGATTGATCTTGCTGCTGCAACAAAAACAACTGAGAAAACAATTAGGTATTACATAAATAAATTACGAAAAGGAGGTATCATCACTAGACAAGGTTCAAATAAATTTGGAACTTGGAAAGTTATTAAATGATTTATCAATACCCATTTAAATAGTGGGTATTTTTATTTGCCCCAAAAAAACAGGGGCAAATAAAACTTTATTTTGATACTTTTAAACCATAAGGCGATTGTAAATTAAACCCTATTTTTCGGTTTTTTTTCATTATGCTCAGTGCTTTTATATTTTTATTTGCCCTAAAAAATAAGGGCAAATAAAAAAAGGGCAAATAAAACTTTAATTTGTTACTTTTAAGCTATTAGGCAATTATAAAATAAGCCCTATTTTTCGGGCTTTTTTCTTTGCACACTTCAAGTTTATATTTTTATTTGCCCTAAAAAATAAGGGCAAATAAAAAAGGGCAAATAAAACTTTAATTTGTTACTTTTAAGCTATTAGGCAATTATAAAATAAGCCCTATTTTTCGGACTTTTTTCTTTGCACACTTCAAGTTTATATTTTTATTTGCCCTAAAAAATAAGGGCAAATAAAAAAGGGCAAATAAAACTTTATATTCTTGGCATATATTTAATAACAAATAGTCCTATTATATGCAAAATGGACAACTTAATAAAATTAGTGGTATAATTATCAAAGAGAAAAGAAAAGGTACAGACAATGAACATAGGGGATAAAATATCTAAAGCAATTAAAGAAGGCAAATGGTTAAGTGTTTCTTACACTAATAAAAACGAAGAAAACACTTTTTATTGGCTTGCAATACAAGATATTGACTTTAATAGCAAAAGACTTTTAGTTTCTATATTTAATGATAAAAAATCAATGGACACTCTTAAGGCTTGGATATATTTTGAAAATATTAAAGAAGCTCATGTTATTGATTTTTCATCATATGACGTTCCTGAACAATTAATAAATAAAATTGAAAACAATTTAGATAAATGTTCATGGCTTAATTATGATCATTTTAACCATAACATATTAAATTATTATATTGAATGTAATCTTTTAGATAACGATCCTAGTCAAAAAGAATATAAATGTATTCCAGGTATTGATTTATCTGTTTTAAAAGAAAACAAAGAATTACGTTTAACAGATGAACAAGCAAGACAAATCATTTCTGACATCTATCATTATGATATTAAAAATAATAGTAGTTTTATTTATACGCTAGCTGTTAATTGTTTTTCAATAGATGAAGGTAAAAACAAATTTGTCATTTGTTATTTTCCTTTAACTTTTAACCCTTTAATTAAATCATTAGTTTTAGATAAAAAATTACGATTTAATCAATCATTTATGATAGACGGACGTAGACATTCTTTGTTTAATTATATCAATATGAATATCGATGAATTCACCACAACTTTTCTTGATAAGTTTGAATTTTATCAAAATATCATCATTAATAACTTAAGACCTAATGAATATATCAATACTCGTCCTGACATTATGTTAATCCAAAGAGAAATGCCTATTGATTTAAGTTCAACTTATAATGTCATTGAATCTAAATACAATGAAAACCTTTTACCAATTCCTCTTAAATCTTTTTTTGGTAACATTACTAAAAGAAATAATATTAGAAGAAAAGAACCTTCACTAATTATTTTTGATAAAAAGATTAATATTAATCAAATGCGTGTTTTATATAATGCCATGAAATATCCTGTTACCTATGTTCAAGGGCCTCCTGGAACTGGTAAAACGCAAACCATTATAAATGTTGTTTTAAGTGCTTTTTACAATGAAAAAACAATGTTAATTTGTTCATCTAACAATAGACCCGTTGATGGAATTGTAAATAAATTAATATTTAGTTACAAAGATGAAATAATTAATTTTCCATGTCTTAGACTTGGTAATTTTGAGGATGTTAAAAAAGCCACTTTAAAAATCAAAGAACTTTATCATTATGAAAATAAACAAAAACCAATTGATTCATTATTAAATAAAATCAAATTTTCTCAAGATGACAAAAATGCCAAATTGATTGAACTTTTAAACATTCAAGAAAAAAGAATAGAAATTGAAAATTGTTTGGAAAATTCTAAAAAATTAATTGCTTCTTTTCAAAATAATGATAGTCCTGTTATCAAAGTTGTTAAAGAAAAAGTTTCTGAATTAAAAAAATCTTTAAGTGAACTTCCTGAAGTTACTAATGAAGAACTTACTTCTTTATTTGAACCTTTATCTGATAGTTTAGCTTTAAAACAATTTTTGTTTTTTAAATCTTTACAATATATTAGAAAACTAAAAAAAGATAAATATATTGATTTAATTACAATTTGTAATATCAAAGATGATGATGAACGTGCTAATGAATTTAATAAATGGACTCAAAATGATGAAAACATGAAAAATTTAACTGAAGTTTTTCCTGTTATTTTCTCAACAAATATTTCATCAAGAAGACTTGGCTCACCACAATTTATGTTTGATTTAGTAGTTATGGATGAAGCTGGACAATGTAATGTTGCAACAGCCTTACTCCCTATAGCTAAAGCTGAATCTTTATTATTAGTTGGTGATCCAAACCAATTAAAACCTGTTATTGTCTTAGAAGAAAATGTCAATAAAGAATTAATGGAAAAATATAATGTTTCAGAAAAATATAATTATAAAACTCATTCTATTTTAGATGTTATGACTGAAAATGATAATATTTCTAAATATATTTTATTGAAATATCATTATCGTTGTGGTCGAAAAATAGTGAATTTTTCTAATAAACGTTATTATAACAATTCTTTAAATTTATCATTTGTTACAAATCCTGGTGTTTTAAAAGTGTTAGATGTAAAAAATCAAAATGTTAAACAAAAAAATGAAGCATATGATGAAGCTATGGCAATAGTGAATTATATAGAAAGAAATAATATTCATGATGCTCATATAATTACCCCATTTGTAAATCAAAAAGATTTAATTCTTTCTGAATTACATAGAAAAAACATTTTTGATATTGAATGTGGTACTATACATTCATTTCAAGGTGCTGAAAAAGATACTATTATTTTTTCACCAGCAATTTCACCTAAAACAAGTAGAAAAACTTTTGAGTGGATAAAAGATAATTATGAGCTTATCAATGTTGCAGTAACAAGAGCTAAAAATAGACTTATTATTGCTGCTGATACTGAAATTATTGATACTTTTTCTGATAAAACTGATGATCTTTATAATTTAATTAAATATGTTAAAAATAATGGGCAAACAGAAATACCACCAAACAAATCAATTAAAATTGAAATAGGTAAATCAAATGGCAGTATTAATGAAGATGAATTTTATAAAACCGTTTCTCATTTTTGTTCTTGCCATCAAACATTTGATGCTGAAAGAAATGTTAAACTTAATAAGATATTTAAAAATGAAAATGATTTAAACTTTCAAGGAATGGATTTTGATTTGGTATTATATGAAAAATTTTATGATCGTAAAATTCCTGTGATAGTTTTTGAAGTTAATGGTGGTGAACATTTGGGTGTTTTAAGTAGAGAACAATCAGATAGAAAAAAAATAGAACTTTGCAATAAAAATAAAATTAAAATTATTTTTATTCCCAATTCTTTTGTTAAAGCATATGAATATATTGCTGATATAATTTTATCTGCAAAAAATAAATCTTTAACCATCCAACAATCTTTATTTGATGATGAATATTTATAAATAAAAAGTTGTGATACAAACATTACTTTTTAAAAGTTAAGTTTTCACAACTTGTTTTTTTATAGGTCAAGTTTTTCATTTAATCCTAAAGCTAAATATAAATATAATAATTTTTCTTCATTACCTAATGATCTAGATATTTCTTCTTCTTTTGGTGGATTACTAACGATAATTATGCCTACATTTTTTCTATCTTCACTAGAATAAGATTGTAAAATTATATTCATATAAGAAATAGGACATGGTAAATTTTCTTGTAGCGATATTATTTCATCAACACTTTTTAGTCTATTTGTGCCAGGTAATAAACCACATTCCCATACATTGTCTTCTTTTTCCCAACAATATAATTCTAATCCTTTCATAGCATTATGGAATTGATAATATTGATTATATTTATTATTTAAATTAACTTGTTTTTCATCTACATTTAAACTTTTATTACTACAGCCACATAAAAAAGAAAACGATAAAACTATATATAATATAATTTTTTTAAATGTTTTCATAATTTTTCCTTTCTTTCATACAATTTTATGTAATTTCATTTTAACACTTATCACAAAAATATACAATTAAATTAATTTTTAACATTTTTTATAAACATAGAAAAAAATAATATCATTCTTTCATATAATTTATTAGTTATTATTTGAAAGAAGACAAGACTTTATGAAAAAATTATTTATTTTATTTATTTTTTTACTATTAAGTAGTTGTTCATTAAAAACAAATGCTATAACACCAGTTAGTATACAAGCCACATCTTATATTGTTATTGAACAATCAAACAATAAAATGCTAGAAGGATCTAATTATTATGAACAAAGAAGTGTTGCATCAATATCAAAAATAATGACAGCTATAATATGTATTGAAAATAGTAATGTTAATGAAAAAGTAAAAGTACCACAAGAAATTAACACAGTAGATGGTAGTAGTATTTATTTGAAAGTTGATCAAGAAATTACAATTTTAGATTTACTTTATGGTTTATTACTTAGAAGTGGCAATGATGCTGCTATTAGTCTTGCTTTAGCCATTTGCCCTACTATCAATGATTTTGTATCTTTAATGAATCAAAAAGCTGAATTATTAAATATGACAAGAACAATATTTTCTAACCCTCATGGATTAGATGTTAATGATAATGGCAATATATCTTGTGCATATGATATGGCAATATTATATTCTTATTGTTTAGAAAATCCCTTATTTGCCAAAATAGTTTCAACAAAAATGTATCATAATTACCAAAATAAAAATAAACTATTAAGAAATTATAATTATTGCACTGGTGGCAAAACAGGCTTTACAACTAAAGCTCGAAGAACTTTAGTTACTAGTGCTAGTAAAGATAATATAAATTTAATAATAGTTACTTTAAATTGTGGCAATGATTTTGAAAGTCACCAAAATATATATGAATATTATTTTAATAATTATCAAGCCATTAAAATCTTAAACAAGGGTCTTAATTCTTTTGATAATTATAGTTTTAAAGTAAAAAAAGATTATTATTTTATAACTAATTTAACTAATCTATCTTTATTATATAAATTAAATTTAAATTATAAAATAATAGAAATTACTTTATATGATGAAAACAAAAAAGTAGTAGACTATATAAAAATCAATTTATAAATTGATTAATCTTTCCGTTTCATAATCTTCGATAATAAAATTATTATTATTGATTTTATTTAATCTTTTTTTAATTTTATTTATCAAATGCAACATTTTGTTTTTATTTTTCTTTTCTAATTTCTCATCAAAAAATATAGAATCATCTTGTCTATTAAAATCATAATAAGAATCATATAATTTTTCAGCTTTTTTCGTTAAAGATAAAAGTTTTTTATCATTATAAATATAATCTAAGTCATTAAATATTTCATAACCATTTTCATTAAAGATTCTAATTGGACTATGAACTAATTCACTTCTTATTTTTATTATTAACATAAGTATTAACCTTTCATATCTATAATGTATGAAGTTATCATTTCTAAAGCTTTATTTGAAAAATTAGAACCATTTAAAATAATATCAGCTCGCCATTTATATGGTTCGACATATTCATTATGTAAATATCTAACAACATCTAAATAAACATTAGCTATTTCATCAAATGACAAACCTCTTTCTTTCATATTTCTTTTTAAACGACGAACAATTCGTTCATCATTTTGACAATCAATAAATATTTTAAAATCAAGCATGGATACAATTTTATTATCAGTTAATGTAAGTAAACCTTCTAAAATAATAACATCATATTCTTGCTTTTCTATTTGATTTTGTAAATCGCTTTGCAATTTTTCTAAATCAAAAGCATTAGGAGTGTTATCATCACGATATGATATTTTATTAACAAGTCCCTCAATCATTGGATGCTTATCAAAAGGTAAAAAATAATTATCCATATGTAAAACTAATACTTTTAATTGTTCTAAAGATTCAGCCAATTTATTAGAAAATGTTGTTTTGCCACTTGCACTTCCACCAGAAATGCCTACTACAAAAGGTTTCATATTATAGTCACCACCATTTATTTATATTTTGCTTGAAAATATTTTCTTTTTCAAGTTAATTCCGTAATTTAATTTACTTTTATTAGTTTATAGTATAAAATTTAAATTGGAAATAGGGTGTGGGGACAAAATAATCATGGAAAAGCCAAGAATATTATTAACTTATATTGAATCTGGTTTTGGACACATCATGTCAATGAAAAGCATTGCTGATGGACTTAAAAACAAATACCAAGATAAAATGGACATTATCGAATCATATATAATGGAACAAGGAGACACTAAAACTGAAGAATTTGAAAAGTTTTTAAGTGCTTGTACTAAAGCTACAAATAAGAAAAAATGGTTTGGTATGGGAATTTTTGCTTTTTTAGAACTTGCCGGCAAACAGCATTTCATGAGAATAATTCACAAAACACTTTTTAAAAAATATACTGATGCTACAATTGAACAATTAAGAAAATTTAAACCTGATGTTATTGTATCAACCCATTATTTTATAACATTTGCGGCTATCGAACTTAAAAAACGTTATATTCCAAATTTAACAATTATTACTTACAATCCTGATAATAATGTACATGTATGGTGGGATAATCGTACTGATTTATTTATCAATAATAATTTAGCTGCTTGTGATGAAGCAATTAAACGTCGTAATTTTAAATTTTCCAATGTTAAAAGAGTATTTTTTACTTCAAGAGAAGAAATTGTTGAATCTAATTTAACTAAAGAAGAATATCGTCAAAAATTAAATTTACCAATTAATAACTTTACAATTATTTTAGCTGATGGTGGATATGCTTCAGCAAAAGCAAAGAAATTTACCAATGCTTTGTTAAAATTGAAAATAAATGTAACGATAATTATTTTGGCTGGTAAAAACGAAAAGGTATATAAATATTTTCAAAATAAAGTTAAAAAAGTTAAGCCAAACATTACTTTAATTCCTTTAGGTTTTAAAGATAATGCTTATGAATATTATGGTGCTAGTGATATTTTTATTACTAAATCAGGCCCAAATGCTGTTTTAGATTCTTTATTTATGGGAACTCCTGTAATTATCGACTATTATGCTCATCCAATAGAAAAAGCGACTTGTAAATTATTTACAGAAATTTTACATTGTGGTATTAAATGCTTAAAGGTATTTAAAATAAAAAAATTAATAATGTATTTATATGAACATCCATCATTTATTCAAGCATTAAAAGATAACATCAATAAAAATGTTAATAAGAAAAATAATGGTGCTGAACAAATTGCTGATATTATTTATACTGAAATGCATGAAAGAGGTTTATTATAACCTGAGTTTTGCAGTTGTTGTGCTCTAGTTAGTACAAAATCATAAAAAAACAAGATAAAATAGTCAAAAAAA
>CANQTM010000054.1 GCA_947626825.1 uncultured Bacilli bacterium
ATCATGCCATTTTTACCCATTTTTTAACATAAAAGCCACTATTTTTTATTTATTTTTGCTTTCATGCGTAATTACTAATAAAATAAGTATGATATATTTATATATCAATATATAAGGAGCGATATAATGCAAAATTTTAACGAAATAATTGATTTAAATAAGAATATTGTTACTACATTTCATGGTAAACAATTAATTTTATTAAATTTAAAATTATATGATGGCCCAATAACATTACAATTATTACCTTTTGGTGGTATTCAAAGTGTTTTTAATTACAATATTATTATTAATTGCCGTAATGGTTTTATAAGTTCTGATAAAGTAATTTATGATGGTCAAGAAATGTCAGCAAAAGAATTTATTTTAATGTTTGACAATATTGTTAATGAAGTTTTACCAAATTAATATTAATTATTGAATTAAAAAAGTTAGAATAGCAAAGATAAGAATTAATAATTTTAGGAAGAGGGTATTAAAGATATGTTAGAAAGTTATGGCACTTTTTATAAAAAAGATTATCAAATAACTATAAGTAAACAATTTAAAATAATTTTTTATAACAAAGAAACTTATTTTGGATGTCAAATTTATCAAGAAAAACAAATGATATGTGTTATCGAATTTGATAAATTACATAAAAATGTATCCTATGCTTACAAAACTAAATTTAATAAAGTGATTTTTAATGATTTTCATTATGTTAGTTTTTTAGACTTAGAATATTTTGATTTAGATCTTTCTTTATTAAAAAAAGTTGAATGCTTTTATAATTTAAATAATATTAATAATGATAATATTGGTATATATTTTGAAAATGAAAAAGAATTCAATTTTGAATTTTTATCTTTAAATTACCATTATGTTTTCCAAATTAATAACGATAAAATTATAGTTCTTGCTTCAAAAATTAAAATTGAAAATGATAATATTTATAGTTTAAAACCATTTGTTAAAATAAATATTAATGAAGATTCATTTTGTAATATTATAGATTCATCAAATGATGATTATGTATTAGATAAGTTAAAATTTGTAAATTTCAAAAAAATTGAAAAAATATATTAAAAAATCCGTGATAATCACGGATTTAATTTCCTTTATAAGCCTTTTTTAAAATTTCTTTCATATCATCAACCAATGGTACTCTTGGGTTAGCAGGAGAACATTGATCTTCATATGACAAAATAGCTATTTCATCGATTTTATCTAAAAAGTCTTTTTCATTAATGCCACATGATTCAAAGTTTGGATCAAGGCCAATTTTTTTATTTAAATCAATTATAGCTTGTGCTAATGATTCAACTCCTTCACTTGGAGTTGAAGCTTTTAGACCAAGAAGTTTAGCAATATCTTGATATTTTTTGTCAGCACAATATACATTGTATTTTGGCCAAACTGATAATTTTGTTGGAACTTGACCATTATATCTTATAACATGAGGTAATAAAATGGCACATGTATAACCATGAACAGTATGAAATTCAGCTCCAACTTTATGTGCAAGTGAGTGTGTCATTCCTAAAAATGCATTTGCAAAGGCCATACCTGCTATTGTTGCTGCATTGTGCATTTTTTCACGTGCTTCTAAATCGTTTTTACCATTTAAAACTGCTCTTGGTAAATATTCAAAAACAAGTTTAATAGCTTGTAAAGCTAAACCATCTGTAAAATCACTTGCTAAGACAGAAACATATGCTTCTATTGCATGTGTTAAAACATCCATTCCTGTCATTGCTGTTGATTTTGCTGGTAAATTTGTTGTAAATTCTGGATCAACTATAGCAATAGTTGGAGTTAATGAATAATCAGTTAACGGATATTTTTTATTATTAGCTTTATCAGAAATAACCGCAAATGGTGTTACTTCTGAACCTGTTCCACTAGTTGTTGGAATACATATTAATTTTGATTTACGACCTAATTCTGGGTATTTAAAAGCTCTTTTACGAATGTCCATAAATTTTTGCTTTAAATCATCAAAATTAACTTCAGGATGTTCATAAAAAATCCACATACCTTTGGCAGCATCCATAGCTGAACCACCACCTAAAGCAATAATTGTATCAGGTCTAAAAGCTTCCATTAACTTAAGACCTCTTTTTACTGTTTCAATATCAGGATCTGGTTCAACATCACAAAATAGTTGAATTTCTACATCATTTCTTCTTAAATTTAATTGATCAGTAATTTTATTTACAAAACCAAAATCAACCATAGAACGATCAGTTACAATAAAGGCTTTATTTAAATCACGACATGTTTGCAAATATTGAATTGAATTTCTTTCAAAATATATTTTTGAAGGTACTTTGAACCATTGCATTGTATTTCTTCTCTTTCCTACTTGTTTAATATTTAATAAATTAATTGCGCTAACATTGCCACCAATTGAATTTTTTCCATAGCTACCACAACCTAAAGTTAAAGAAGGTAAAAATGAATTATAAACATTTCCAATTCCACCAAATGTTGAAGGAGAATTCCAAATAATTCTAATTGCTTTAACTTTTAATCCATATGCATCAGCCATAGATTTTTCTTTACAATGAATAGCTGCACTATGTCCTAAGCCATTAAAATTAACAATTTTTTCAGCGTAATCAAAACCTTCTTTTTCATTTTTAACTTTATAAAAAGCAAGTACTGGTGAAAGTTTTTCTCTACTTAATGGTTCTTCTAAACCAATTTTTTGACATTCAGCAGCTAAAATCACAGTATCATTTGGCACTTCAAATCCAGCTTGTTTAGCAATCGTTGTGGCTTTTTGACCAACAACATCACCATTTAATTTAGCATTTGCACAATCTGTGGCATTACAAACACCAAACATATATTTTTCAAGTAATTCTTTTTCTTTATTGTTAACAAAATATACTTTGTATTTTTTAAATATAGCTTTTGTTTCATCATAAATATCTTTATCAATTATAATAGATTGTTCTGAAGCACATATCATACCATTATCAAATGATTTTGATAAAACTATATCATTAACAGCTTGTTCAATGTTAGCAGATTTATTGATATATGATGGAACATTTCCAGCACCAACTCCCATAGCTGGTTTTCCACAACTATATGCAGCTTTAACCATTGAATTGCCACCAGTAGCTAATATTGTTGCTACATCTTCGTGATTCATTAAAGCACTTGTGGCATCCATTGATGGATGTTCAATCCATTGAATGCAATTTTTAGGAGCTCCAGCAGCAATTGCTGCTTCATATATTACTTTAGCAGCAGCTTTTGAACTTTCTTGTGCCGAAGGATGAAATGCAAAAATAATTGGATTACGTGTTTTTAAACAAATTAAAGATTTAAAAATAACAGTACTTGTTGGATTTGTAACAGGTGTAATACCGCAAATTACTCCAATTGGATCAGCAATTTCAGTAATTCCAGTAACACTATCTTCTTTTATCACACCAACAGTTTTTAAATGTCTCATATTATTGACAACATATTCGCAAGCAAATAAATTTTTAGTAGCCTTATCTTCAAAAACGCCTCTTTTTGTTTCTTTAATAGCTAAAGATGCTAGTTGTCCATGTTTATCAAGTCCTGCAACTGAACATTTTGCAACAATATAATCAACTTGTTCTTGATTTAAAAGCATGAATTCATCCAATGCTTTAGTTGCTTTTTTTACTAAATTATTTATTTCTGTCATGACATCATTATTTTGAATATCTTGCATAATATTTCACTCCTTTTTTACATTTCCTAACTATTATACCATTTTAAGAAAATATATGATAAAAAAATTATATTTTTTATTAGTATTTTAGGGCTTAATTACTAACTAAATAAATATAACATTGAAAATTATATACTTTAATACCCTTTTTAATTGATATTGCAATTTTCTTTTATCAAATTTAGTTTTTAAAATAGTTAAAAGTATATTTATATAAAATAGTGGCAAAATAAAATGACAAATAGTATAATTTGCCTAAATAAAGGTGAGACTATGAACATTATTAAAAAATCTATATTTCGCACATATCAATTTTTCATGAAATTAATATTTCCTTTACTGCCTTATAAAGATCCAATTGTTTATGAAAGTTTAGAAAATGCAACTACTATTTTAAAAGATTTAGATAATGTTTTAATTGTAACTGATAAAGCTATTTTGCTAAATAATTTAAATATTAAATTAGAAAATATTTTAAAAGAAAATCAAATAAAATTTTATTATTATGATCAAGTTGTAGCTAACCCTACTTCAAAAAATGTTCTAGAAGCCTTAGAAATATATAAAAAAAATAATTGTCATTCATTAATTGCTTTAGGTGGAGGTTCAGTAATTGATACAGCTAAAGCTGTTGGAGCAATGCATGTTAAAAAAAATAAAACATTAAGGCAATTAAAAGGTTTGTTGAAAGTTAATAAGAAAATACCAACATTAATTGCTATTCCAACTACTGCAGGAACTGGTAGTGAAACAACTTTAGCTAGTGTTGTTGTTGATAGTGAAACACGATATAAATATGCAATTAATGACTTTGTTTTAATCCCTAAATATGCAATTTTAGATGCATCTTTAACTTTAAGTATGCCTTTAATGTTACTTGCTACTACTGGGATGGATGCTTTAACTCATGCTATTGAATCATATTTAAATTTTAGTGGTAATTCCAAAACTGATAATGATGCTTTAGAAGCTATTAAACTTATTTTTGAAAATATAGAAAATTCATATGATAATGTTTCTTTTGAAGCCAAAAGAAATATGTTATATGCATCTTTTTTAGCGGGAAAAGCATTTTCAAGGGCATATGTTGGTAATGTTCACGCATTAGCTCATGCAATAGGTGGTAAATATAATTTACCGCATGGTTATATTAATGCAATTATCTTACCAATTGTTTTAAAAGAATATGGCTCGAAAATATATAAAAAAATGTTTAAAATAGCAAAATATTGTCAAATGGTAACTGATAATGATTCACAATCTGATGCATTTGATAAAATAATTAATAAAATTATTACATTAAATGAAAAATTTAATATACAAAAAAATATTGATACTATTTTGGAAAAAGATTTTCCTTCAATGGCAAAAAAAGCATATAAAGAAGCTAATCCTTTATATCCAGTACCAGTTATGTTTACTATAAATGATTTTATTAAGATGTATCGAAAGATAAAAGGATAAATAAAAAAATTTTAAAACATAATTAATATATTTAAATAAAATTTTATATTAAAAATAGTCAACATTTTTATTGTTAAGAATTAAATAAAAACAAATTGATTTTCCATCAATTTGTTGGCTAAAAAGTGATAATATGCGCATGAAAATCGATTGTCATAATCGTAGTCTCCTTTATTTAAGCAATTTCATTATATTTTTTTACTTGCATTTTAAGATGATATTTTTCGCGAAGCGTAGCAATTTCTTTCATCATTGCACTTTGGTGATGTAAATCGAGTGCTTCTTGATTTATCCATTCATCAATAAGAAGTAATGTTTCACTATCATCCAAAGGAAAATAATATTCATAGCGTAGATTTCCTTTTTCAGCACGAATTTTATCTACAATTCCTCTTGCTATCATTTCTTCTGCAAATTTTTTAGCACTACCATTTGTTCCTTTATAATAAATGTTGATTGTAAGTTTCATAAATTACCCCTCATGCTCTTTCCAAATTTATAAGCCAAATCCATATAGTTAGAATTAGCAGTCATATAAGGTGTGCCACACCCTTTTCCAAGAATTGTCCCTAAATCTATAAAGTTTAAATATCGAACAAGGGTTTTATAATGAGTTTCTAAAGCTTCAAATGTCCAACTATCAGCATTCCAAGCCGTAGAAATCAGAGCTGACTTCATATGTTTTCTTTGAATATCACCATTAAAAGCACAAAAGCGATCAATAATAATTTTTAATTGTGAAGACATCCCATAATAATAAAGTGGTGTAACAAACACAATCATGTCAGCATTTAATATTTCTGATTTAATTCCATGCAATGCACTTTTTTCTGATCCCATCTCATCTTTTTGTATGCAAGGCCCATTAAACCCACAATTAATACATCCTAAACAAGGAGAGACATTTGCATGTGCTACATCAATTGTCGATACAATGTGTCCTGTTTCTTGGGCTCCTTTGATAAATTGTTTGGCAAGTAAATTAGATGATCCTTGTTTTTGTGGACTTCCTGTTAAGACGACTATTTTCATATATTTAAACTCTCAAGCCATGATTTAATCATATTTTCATTTGCTCCATTTATTACTTTTCCACCTTCCCAGATGGCATTAGGAGCACATGGCCTTAAATCATTTTCTGTTTTTCCAAGATTACTTCCTCCACTAGTCGCAAAAAGAATGATTTTTTTATTAGTAAAATCATAACTTTCAAGAAATGTTTTTATAATAGTTGGTGCGGTATACCACCAAATAGGAAAGCCAAGAAATATGATGTCATATTCTTTTAAATTATCAAGATGATTTTTAATTTTAGGTCGTGATGATGAATTACTCATTTCTAAAGTGGAGCGACTTTTTTTATTCATCCAATCAAGATCAGCTTTGGTGTAAGGCTCTTCTGGTTCAATTTCAAAAAGATCTGCATCTGCAACTTTGGCCAGCATACTGGCTGCTTTCTTTGTTGTTCCAGTTGCAGAAAAATATGTTATTAAAATTTTTTTATTCATTTTTATTCACTTTTTCCTTTCATTAAATTTTTAATACAGTTATAAGTAAGTTCATAAATGGAATGATATATAAATGGTACATTAGAATTTTTCATCGCAATCTGCTGTTTTTTAGTCACTTCTGCATATGGATAAATACCATAAACAAATGGAAGAAATGCATACAAAATTTCTTTTCGCTTAGTTTCGGTAAATGATGTAAATTTTGCCAAACATCTATCAAGTGCATCAAGCGATTTTCCATAAGCCATTTTGAATTCGGCAAGATTTTCGAGACGACTATTTTCTTCCATATCGTAATTGTTCATCGTCATAAGTTTTAAAAGAAGTTTCCTATGTTCAAGTGATTTAGCAATTTTATCTGCAAATTCATTAATAGATAACGCATCATGTTCCGCTTCAATTAAAGATAATTCATCAACCCACTTTTCATATTCTCTTTGTAAAATGGCAAGGAAAATTTCTTCTTTTGTTTGAAAATAGTTATAAACTGATGTTCGTGTAAAAGATGTAGCTTTACCAATTTCTTTAATAGTGATATCTTTAAAACTCATCGTTTCATATAGTTTTTCACAAGCGTTGATAATTTCTTCTTTTCTTGCTTCAGTTAATTCTTTAGACCCTTTTGGCATTTTTATTCCTCCTAAAAAGTATTCTGACACATTGTCATTATTATTATAACATGTATTTTGACACGGTGTCAATTACTTAAAATTATAAAAACGATTTCAGGTCGAATTCAACATAATAAGATGATTTAATAACCAATCGTCACCAATCGTTACCATCCTAATTTAACACATCAAAAAAAGGCCCTAAAAAAATGCAACTTCTGCACTTCCTAAGACCTAATTTTCTTTAAAAACATATAATTCTTCATTTATATGCATTCATAATTAAAAACCCTCCTGCTTTTTATTTTACAGGAAGGCTTCTTTTATTTATATATAGGGGAATTACCTCTTACAAACAAATAAATTATTCAAATCTTTGGCCTAATAATTTCCCAAAAATGGTTTTATTCTCCTAAAATGTAGAATAAAGTAGGAGTTTATTTTATTTTCACATAGTAAGTAGAACGTCCACCACCACGTTTTTCAATCAATCCTTCCTGGCATAGCCGTTTTAGAGACGCTTCGACCGAACTAGATCCTATCTTGGGGCAATATTCCATAATGTCTCTTTTGGTGAACTTGCCTAGCTTCCTCTCAACGGCATTTCTTACCATTTCAAGTGCAGATAGTTTATTGGAAACAACATTCACTCTATCCTCAAAATCACGGTAAGCAGCTAAAATGGTGCCAAGTAAATATTGAACAAAAGCGGTATCATCATTGTTTTCTTCATGCCATCCTTTTGAACTTTCACTTAAAGCTTCATAATATTCTTGTTTTGTAATCTGAATTTTCTTCTCCAAAGAGATGTATTTTCCTACCAAGAATCCTGATTTATAAAGAAGTAATGTAGTAAGTAATCTGGACATTCTTCCGTTTCCGCCGTTGAATGGATGAATACATAAAAAATCGTGGATAAACACCGGTATGACTAATAATGGATCAATTCCATATTCTCCTATCGCTTTATTGTACTCTTTGCATAAACTTTCAATAGCAATTGGAGTTTCAAATGGTTCTAATGGTTTAAATATAACTTCTTTTAAACCATCTTCATTTATAGCGTCGATTTCGTTTGGAGTGTCTTTGAAACTGCCACCGAAAGTCACATCCATAAAACGATACATTTCTTTATGAATTTGAAGAATGTAGTTGCTTTTAACTAGAATATATTCAAAGGACTCATGGATCAAGTTAAGTGCATATCTATATCCGAGAATCTCTTTTTCGGCTCGATTCTTAGGAGAGGCCTTGTTGTTCATCAATTGAATGAGTCTAGAATTTGTAGTTCTAATACCTTCAATATCATTACTGGCCTCAGTGGATTGTCTTTTGGCAAGTTCAACCAATTTGTCAAGTTCCCCCGGCTTTTGTTGTAGATAAAGTTGTTGCCTACCTTTATATTCGTGAATCAAGCCTACGTAATTAACTACTTCCTTAGGCCATTTCCTATTTTTCAATTTTGAATAATCAAAGTATCTCATTCTCACAACTCCTTTTCTATGTAAGCGTCAAAATTGTCCATGGTAAAAGAGACGAGGACACAGTAGCAGAATTTTAA
>CANQTM010000055.1 GCA_947626825.1 uncultured Bacilli bacterium
TTTGCAGCATTACAAAAATAAAAGCCTATACCATTTTGGAAAGAAAAGATACATAATAGTCAAGACGACAACAATCGAATATGAAAGCGAAGAAATCATTTTGAGTGAGCTTAATAATGTGCCACAATCTGGCCTTGATGAATATACAAAGACATTTAGACAGGCTTGCGATTATTTCAACAAATTGCTAAATGGCAAAGTGACATTAAAATTAAGTCTGGCACGCGAACAATACAAAGATTATAACTTTGACAAGCAAAAGTTGTTGAAACGAATTGATGAGATGATGCCTGAATATACTGACCGCTTTAACCATTATGACAAAGATGACCAAGAAAGACGAATTTTAAAAGCAAAAACCAACTTTAAGCTTGACGGGGTTAAAGATTACACTCATTTGTCAGAGCAAGAAAAATACGAACTTTACAAATGGTCCAGAATTTTTGACGAAGCATTTTTGGACGCAGATTTTGAAGTGCGTGGCAACGATTTTTTTGAAAAAGAAAATAATATCCCACTTTTATTCTCTTTTGGGCTTGGTCCGGGTGGCGAAGCATGGCTTCACATTGGCTCGTCAAAGTCATCAATGGTTGATTTTTGGGCAGGAACAGGCATATTGGAGTTAAGAGATGACGGCAGCATTATTGAAAGAATTGTCAGCAGAAGCCAATATGAACAAATTAAAGACAAACTTGTTGATGTTGAAATAAACAGTCCAATTTCTTATATTTGCGACAATCTTAAACATATACAAGTTTATAAAGGAACATTGAATTTTTAATTTATACAATTATAAAGGAGAAAAGAATGAAAATTCAAATTGCTACATCAAATGATTTGCCACAATGTGCAAAAATTTTAATGGATATTTATAATAGCAATGTTTTAAATGAAGGCTGGACAACCGAAAGCTCAAATGCAATTTGTCAGTATTACTTTAAAAAACAACCAGATCTGTTTTTTGTTGCAAAAGACAAAGGTGTTGTTGTTGGCTTTACATTTTCATATATAAAGCCATGGGCAGACGGAAATCAACTTATGATTGAAGAAATTTCTGTTAAAGAAGATCATAGAAAACAAGGTATAGCCAAGAATTTATTAAAAACTTTACTTGTAAAAGCCAAGAAAGACTACAATATCACTTGTGCAAACGGAACAACCTATCTTGGCGAGAACAATATGCCTTTTTCTTGGTATGAACGAATAGGATTTGAAAAAGTTGATGATTTGTTTTTAATTCAAGGCAAAACAGATGAAATTATTTCAAAGTTATGATATTTGATTTGTGTTGTATGCGAAAATAAAGGTATTTTAATGAAAAAAGAGTGGCGTGGCTATAACTTATTAGATTTGTTTTTGATTGGTATTGGAATTGTGAGCATAATTACAATATCAATCATTTTTCATACGCAGTGGTATGTTGTTATAAGCAGTTTACTCGGTATATTTTGTGTTTTTACACAAGCAAAAGGAAAAGTTGCCACGCAGTTTATAGGCATAGTTTATTTTGCGTTTTATGTGTTCATATCTTACAAGCAAGCCTTTTATGGCGAAGCGATCTTGTATTTGGGAATAATGATACCTTTGTATATTTATGGCGCAATTCATTGGCTTGCACATAGAGATAAAAAAGACCAAGTTGTTATTGTGCGTAGCAATTTATCGTGGCAAGAATGGCTTATTTCTATGATTTGTATTGCCGGCGTGTCTGTTGGCGTTTACTTCGTTTTGAAAGCCCTAAACACCGCCGAGCTTATTGTCAGCACATTATCATTTGTTTCTATGCTGCCTTCTGTTTATTTGCTTGTGAGAAGATGTAAATGGAATCAGGTTGCGTTTTTGATAAATGATACGATTTTGCCAATACTGTGGATTATTTTGATTGTCAACGGGAATTTAGCCTTTATCCCTATGGTTATCGGCCATGTTTTTCAAATTGTCTATGATGTTTATGGCTTGATTGAATGGATAAAGTTAGAGAAAAAGCAGGCAACCGCAAAAAAATAATTTTGCAAACAATTAAAGATATGATATAATTAAGTTGTGAATACAAATAAGGAGATTTTATGATACAAGAATATAGGAAAAAGCACATATTTGCCGTTGCAGAGTTAATGCAACGTTATGGTCAAGAAAGAGATTATTCTGCCGAGCAATGCAATGAGCTTTATACACTTGGATTATTGCACGATATTGGCTATGCGTTTCTCGAAGAAAAAGATTATGAAAAACATGAGATAGTTGGCGGCGAAGTTTTGCATAAACAGGGATATAAATTTTGGAAAGAAGTTTATTATCATGGAGTTGTAAACTCCCCTTATCAAAGTGAATATTTGGATTTGCTGAATTTGGCAGACATGCACATTGATAGCGAAGGCAATTATGTTGGCTTAGATGAAAGATTGGAAGAATTGTCAAAGCGTTATAATGTTCCAATCAAACAATTAAATAGTTATCCAATAGTTTGCGAGCTTAAAGCAAAAGGATTTAATTAAGGAGATAGAATATGAGAAAAATTTACATTTTAGAGCATTTTGATTTTAGCGATGACCAAATGAAAAGATTAAAACAACTTGGAGATGTCAAATACTTTGATAAGGCTAATCAACAACAAATTGATGAAGCTGTGAAAAATGCGGACGCAATTCTTCTTGATTGGATTGATCCAAATCCAATATTGGCAAATATGAGAAAGGGTCAATTTATTTGCCTGCCATATACGGGCTATGATTGGGTCAGCAACATTCAGTTGGCAAAAGATAATGGAGTTGTATTGTCAAACACACCAAATTATTCCACAAATGCTGTTGCAGAACATCATTTATCCTTAATATTGGCTTGTGCTAAACATATTTGCTATTTTAATAATATCTACAAATCAGGCAAAGAAGTGCCTTTTAATCGTGGCAAAGAGATTTCAAAATTAAAAGTTGGCATTATTGGCTTAGGTCATATTGGCACGCGATTGTCAGAGCTTTTGTCTGGCTTTGGGGTTGAAATTATGACATACAATAATCATGTGCGCAACATAAAAGGCATTAAAGATGTTGATCTTAATACTTTGCTTAAAGAAAGTGATATCGTTTGCAATACATGCAGATTGACGCCACAAACAAGAAATATGCTTAGTAAAAAAGAGTTTGAGCTTATGAAAAACGGGGCTATATTAACTTCAACAACCGGTGGAATTGTAAATCTTGATGATCTTGCTGAATATGTTGACAAATTCTTCGGCATAGGCCTTGATGATGTTGACCAACAAAAAGTGCCAGAAAAATTATTGCAAAGCGAAAAAGTTGTTTGCACATATCATAGAGCATTTGATACAAACGAAAGTGAAAGAAATCGTATAAATCTTTGCATAGATAACATTGAAGCGTTTTTCAAAGGCAAACCAATAAATCAAATTTAATAATAAAAATGCCGTCATTTTGACGGCATTTTCTAATTCCTTTTTACAATTCACAATGGGCTTGCTGCTCAAATTGTCTAATTTCTTCTTCTGTTTCGCTGTTATAGCAAATATTGTCTTGTGAAATATGATATTTTTTGCATTGGAGTTCTATAAGATCTTCAATGTTTTCTTTACCAAAAATTTTTTTATAAATGGTCAAGATTTCTTCTGGATATTCATAGCCTTTGCCGTCTTTGTCACGAATTTGTAATAAGCCATTTTCAATAAAATTTGCAGTTGCAAGGACTATAAGTCCTTTACCTATATTATCCATTTTTTCTGGTGCAACTTCAATTTTGTCTAAAAACTTTCTTATTCGGTCCTTATCTTGAATATCAGCAGTGTCCAAATCTCTGTGCATTGCTTCAATAAGGCTTTCTCTAACAGCATTAGTTAATAATTTTTCATCAGGATTAAGTTTTAGGCCAGAAAAAATAGTGTATCGAGCCAAAACTCCTCTAACTTCTGTTGATGTTTGTCCATTAGACATAAAGGGTTGTAGCCAGTCTTTCTTACTGCATAACAAGGTTGCTTCATATTGACTAAAATGGACAGTTATATCTTCAATAGGCTCGCCCGTTAAAATCATTTTTTTATAAGCCGTAAAAAAGCGTTCTTGCATTGCCTTAATTACTTGTGCATGTGCATTTTGCGGAACATTTGACATTAAGTTTTTCTTTGCGAATTCTTCCACTTGAAAATCACAATATTCTTTAAGTGTCATTGGTCTTGGAGACGACACAAAAATCTCTTTATTTTCAGTTTTATATCTTTGCCGCAATTCTTTTCTAAATTTATTGGCAACTGTATTTATGGCCGTGCCTCTTATTTCGTTATAACTAAAATTCTCTCCGCTATCTTTTTTTACACTCGGCTCATCACCATAGCCAATATAGCCGTCAATAACACCAAGATTTTGACTGATAAGTTCTGCGCCTTCAAAAAGTTCTGGCTTTTCCGCTTTAATTTCCCTTATAATTTGCAAATAGGTTGGCAGTTTTTCGTAAGATGTATAGAATAAAAATGGATCGTTTCGTCTATCTTGAATTGTAAACTTAAAATAAAATGGCAAATCTCTCTCTTTGCACTTCTTATAAGCCTCTATTGCAAATTTTGCTAAATTTTTACCCTTTAAGTTTAAGTAAAGGCGCGCTTCTTCAATATCACGAGTTTTGCCGGGGAATTGATAACCATAAACATGTAAAAAACTATCGCTTGTATTTTCGGCACTTATAATAGATCCGGATTGCAATTCGCCAACACGCGTGTTGGTGCCTTTAAAATATTTGTCATAACCCCTCAAAAAGAAATTGTAAAATGGTGTGGCGGTCGGCTGCTTTTCTATGTTTTCCGGCGTAAATATAGGATTTTTAATTAGTTCATCTGCAACTTGCTTTTCAACTTCGCTTAATTTATAATAATTCAATAGCATTGCGCCATACCAGTCTGTGTAAAGCATTTTGCAAAGTTTTTCCAAACTTTCAACATCTTCTACGCCAGTGTTATGATAGTTTTGATTATAGTCATTATAACCATAGGTCATGGAAGCCCTAAGTATATCATCAAATTTAGGGCTTTTCATTTTACTTAAAATTTTTAGCGTCTTTTCAGGGATTGCCATAAAACTCCTTTACGTTATCGTCAAAATTTGTGTCTTTTGCATAGACCTACTTCAACAAGTTCTTTCTTCATTTTACTGCTTAAAGTAATTATAACACATTTTTGATAATTTGTATATGTTTTTTCATAAATAAAAAAGGACAAAGAAAAAATCTTTGCCCTTAAAATGTTTTATGGCTCAATAACAACAATTTCAAGCCCTTTTTGTTTGGCATAGTCAATAGTTATTTTTGTTCCGCCGGGCTTGCCATTAAAAAGTGCTATAACCATAGATGAGTTATTTATCATATAACGATTTCTCTCTTGCATGCAGCCGTCTATGTAGTGATTGTAAATACATCTTGTTGTATCTGCTTGTTTTACAATATTGTGATAACGCTTTTGTTGATCTGTTGACCACTTACTTTCTTGTCCCTTACAGGGTATGGCGCATTCCAAAGTGATGAAAGGATAGTCCTTTTTGAGTTCCAAAACAAGTTCCGCACAAATCATATCAAAACCAAGCGCCATTCCAGATATAAAATGCTTTTTGCCGCCATTTATAATTGCGTTTTCTATTTCAAGTTTGGCAACTTCTTTCATTGCAAGGCAGCGAACATCATTCTCATTAAATCCCCATGGCAACTTTTGTGGCCTATGTCCAGTAAAACATACTGTTTGTGCTGTAATATCTTCCATTATGGTATTACAATCATCAACAATTTTCTCCAATTTCTTATTTTTAAACATTATTCTCCTCACTATGTCGTTTTAACATACATATTATAGTAAATAATTTTTAAAAATCAAAACTTTTGAATGTTTTTACGGCATAATTTTTAATTCAATGAATGTTAAAATGTATGTATGTTTAAACATTCAAGCGAAAAAGGAGTGAAAATGACATTATCACAAGCGGTTGCTATTAAAGTGCGTAAACTATTGAAAGAACGAAATATGACTGAATATCAATTAGAGCAAAGTTCTGGTATTGCACATTCAACAATGAGTTGTTTTCTAAATGGTAGATATAAAAGCTGCAATTTGACAACTATTGTTTTGATTATAAGAGTATTTGGTATGACTGTCGGCGAGTTCTTTACAGATGAATTATTTGAAAGTGAAGATCTAATTGTTGAATAAGAATAAGAAAAATCCTGCTTATATTGTAAAATATAGGCAGGAGTTTTTTTAATGAGTGTTAGTGAATGTATTTCTACGAGAATAAAAAAGATATTATACGAAAGAAAGATGACAATCTACAAATTAGAAATTTTGACAGGAATTAGTCACAGCACAATGTCTTGTCTTTTAAATAATAGATACAATTCTTGTAATCTAAAAACAGTATTCATAATTATAGAAGCATTGGGATTAACAATCCCAGATTTTTTCCAAGACAAGATCTTTGCCGACATTCTAAAAATCAATTTGGATTAAGCCAAAAATGTGCTATAATATAAATATGGAACAAGTGATTTATATAAAAAATAGGCAAAATGTAAAAATGGCGGTCAAACTTAATATTTCGCCAGAACGCAAAAAATGCGCATTTTTAGAGCATGGACTTGGCGCAAGAAAAGAATATCCACACATGAAAGTGTTGGAAGAATATTTTGCAAGCAACGGATATAATGTGGTAAACATTGACGCTACAAATTCTTTGAATGAAAGTGGTAAAACAAAAGACGGGATAACATTTAAAGGCCATTATGAAGATTTAGAAGATGTGATTGAATGGGCTAAAACACAAGATTTTTACAAAGAGCCATTTGCTTTGGCAGGTCAATCTCTTGGTGCGGCTTCTTGTTTAAGATATGCTGGCGAATTCCCTAACAAAGTAAACACTTTAATTATTGCAGCTTGTCCTTTCATAGACGGATATAATCTTGTATATGCCGATCCAATGATGAAAGAAATTGAAAAGAATGGATTTTATGATAAAGTATCCAAAAGCACAGGAAGAACACTGCATATAACAAAAGCATTCAATGAAGATTTAAAAAGACAAGATCTAACTCCTTTCATTGTTGATGTTATTGCCCACACATTTATCATTCAAGGATTAAAAGATAGTCAATTTATTATAGAGAATAGTGAAAAAATCCGAGATTTATTGAAAAGCAATAAAGAATATCACCCACTTAACAACGTTCCGCACGATTTGGCAAACACACCAGAGACAGAAAAAGAGTTTAGAGAATGTTTAGATTATATTTTTGAGAAGATAAACAAAACGGATAGCAAAGATTTTGAAAGTATTATGCCAACCGCTTTGCATACTCTTTATCCACTTATTTATACCGACATTCCTTATATTAAAGAGATGTTTGAGCAGCTTGACAAACTTGGCTTTCCAGAAAGCTTGAAAAACAAATCTTTGGCTCTTGAATTAGAAGCAAGATATAAATTAACTGACAAATTGCTTGCCGATAGTAAAATTGATCAAGTTGTTGAGCTTGCATGCGGTTATACAACTCGTGGGCTTTCGTTATGTCACAACAACAGCAAAATGAAATATTTTGAAGTTGATCTTCCAGATGTTGTCAACACAAAGACTGCGTTGTTAAATCGTTTTACTAAAATTCCTGACAATTTGAAAATTTTTGAAGGCAACGCTTTGGATTTTGACAGGCTTCAACATCTTTGTAATTTGTTTAGGACAAAAAAGCCAATCGCCATAATAAATCAAGGCTTAATGAGATATTTGAATTTTGATGAAAAACGCAAACTTGCAGAAAACATCTATAAAATCATTTCACAAAACAACGGCGTTTGGATAACTTGTGATGTCACGCCGGCGGGCTGGATTAAAAATCAAGATAAGAATATGTCAAATTATAATCAAAACCTCACACAAGTCACGGATAGAAATAATCCAAATTGGCGCTTTAAGGATAGAGAGCATGTGACGAAATTCTTTGAAGAAATTGGCTTTGAACTCGAGTGGCACGATTTTACAGAAGCCAAACAAATGTTATCTTCTCCAAAAATTTTAGGCATTCCGGAAGATGAAATAGACAAATATCTTAAGGGTGCGGTTGAAGTGGTGATGAGAGCAAAGAAGAAATAAATATATTATTGTTCTTGTTGAAAAAAACTGACAGGTTTGTCTACCAAATGTCTACCAAAAGTGTGGATTTTTATAAAAATCTTAAAAAATCTTTGACAATTATTGTCCAATCAAATATAATCAATTCAGTGCTTTATGTGAGCAGTTTTGTGCTTATTTATAAGGGAAAAATCAATCTTGTCTAATCTAAAAGAGATTTAGTTAAAGTTTTGAATGAAAAACTTGAAAAC
>CANQTM010000056.1 GCA_947626825.1 uncultured Bacilli bacterium
CTTTCTGTTCCTTGAAATTCAACTTTAATGACAGAAACACCATCTAATATTTCTTCTTTAATAATAGGATATATCATGGGCTTTAAGGCTGCCTTTATTTTAGTTGCAACATCATTTAAAGAACTTGGACTAATTGTTTGGCGGCAAACATCACCATTTGATTTAACACCAAAATATAATGTTCCATGTCCGACATTATTTTAAATAGCACAAATATCGTCCATTGCATCTTGTAATTCACTTGTTGTTTTTTTAATTCTAACGTTTCTGTTTCTTTGCCTAAATCCATTGATGATTCACCTCAATATTATTTTGACATAATATTGTCAATATGTCACTAAAATGTCATTAATATGTCGCTAATTTGGTGCTAATATGTCACATAGGAATTTGTGCAATATTAGTAATTATGATTTAAAATAATCAAAAAAAATATAAATTTATTATAATTATAATTGAAATTAATAAATACTTTATCATTATTAAAATATATAAAGATTGCACCTGTTAGGGTATAAAATTATCACTTTTGAATTAAAAAGCACCGATAGGGTATAAAACTAAATATTTTTGTTGCATTTATACCCAAAAAGGTATAAAATTAAATTATCAAGAAAAGGAGATAAAGCAATGAGTGTCATTGGTAATTTTATAAAACAAAATAGAAAAAAATTAGGATTGACACAAGAAGAATTTGCCTTACGTTCAGGCCTTGGCTTACGTTTTATTCGTGAACTTGAACAAGGCAAAGAAACAGTTCGTCTTGATAAAGTTAATCAAGCCTTATTTATGTTTGGAATGGAAGCTGTTCCAGGAAGGATGGAAAATAAAGATGATTAAGGATAATCGTGTTGCATATGTTTTTATTAGAAATGAATTTGCTGGAACTTTGACTGAAATCGATTCGGGATATAGTTTTTTATATGATAATGATTATTTAAATAGTCCAAAGCCAATAGCTATTAGTTTAACTTTACCACTACAGCATGAAGAATTTATTTCTAACACATTATTTTCATTTTTTGATGGGTTAATTTCAGAAGGTTGGTTACTTGATGTGGCCGTTCACAATTTGAAGATTGATCCTAAAGATCGCTTTGGATTGTTGTTAGCAACTTGTAATGATTGTATTGGCAATGTCAGTATTAGGAGGACACGACAATGAGATGTCTTTGCTGCAATAAAGTGATTTCTTCTGAAGCAAGCAATTATGAAAAAAAGGTTTGCTGGCATAATACATGCATAAAATCATTTTTTGGAACAACAACATTACCAACTTTCAAAGTAAATGCAAATACTTTAAATACACTAGCTAAAAAAAGCGCCAAAAAAGGTTTTTCTATCCCTGGCGTTCAAAAGAAATTATTATTACATTTAGAAAAAGAAAATGCACCAACATTAATGCAAATTAAACTTCCAAATGGTTATATTTTAAAACCTCAAACAGAAGAATTTGAAAATCTTCCTGAAGCAGAATTTTTGGCAATGACAATGGCAAAAGCAGTTGGCATTAGAACTGTTCCTTTTGCTTTAATAAAAACAAATGAAACATATACATACATTACCAAAAGAATTGATAGAATTTTTGAAAAAAATGATGAAGTTAAAAAATTGGCTATGGAAGATTTTTGTCAATTAGATGGAAGATTAACTATAGATAAATATAAAGGCTCATATGAACGCTGTGGTAAAATCATTTCACGTTATTCATCAAGAGTTGGCTTTGATTTATCAGAATTTTATATGAGACTAGTTTTTTCATTTATAATAGGAAATTCAGATATGCACTTAAAGAATTTTTCACTTATTGAAACAGCTGAAGCTACATTTGAATATGTATTATCAGATGCATATGATTTGTTGCCTGTAAATGTCATTATGCCTGATGATAAAGAACAAGTTGCATTAACTTTAAATGGTAAAAAGAAAAACATTAGAAAAAAAGATTTCTTTAATCTTGCAGAAAACATTGGCATTAATAAAAAAATAGCTGAAAAGACAATTCTTAATCTAATTGTAAAAGAAAAAATGTTTTATGATATGTGTGATGAATCATATTTACCTAATAAATTAAAAGAATCTTTAAAAAAACTAATTAGTGAAAGAATAGAAATTTTAAAATAAAAATATATCTTTTAAGTTCTAACAAATATGGTATGTGACATTTTTGTCATTTTTAAAATGTCGCTAAAATGTCGCTAATTTGTCACATAGGGAAAGACATGATAATTAATACTATAAAAATATGTGAAATTGCCACTAATTTATCTTTATCACATATATATTGAAGGTGAAAATAAACTATATGTGACATTTTTGTCGATTTCAAAATGTCGCTAAAATGTCGCTAATTTGTCACATAGGAAAATGACATAATAATTAATACTATAAAAATATGTGAAATTGCCACTAATTTATCTTTATCATATATATATTGAAGGCGAAAATAGATTGTATGTGACATTTTTGCCGGTTTCAAAATGTCACTAAAATGTCGCTAATTTGTCACATAGAAAAATATTCTAATTTTGACGTTTATTGCTATATCAAATGGCAAATGATATAATGAATTTAAATTTATAGGGGTTATAAAAGATTTATGAATAGATGCTTATACGAAAATAGTTTTGATGAATTTATTAAATCAAACAACAATTTGATATTTGGCGAATTATGTGAAGGATACCATGGTGAGGCTTTAACAACAACTAGAGAAGCGTGGAGTCAAGAAATTATTATTATGAAAGAAACACTTTCTAGTCTTTCAAATTATAATGGACAAATAATATTTGAATATGACATTCCACGTCTTGGAAAAAGAATAGATGTTGTTTTGTTGCTGAATGGTATTATTTTTTGCCTTGAATTTAAAGTTGGAGAGAAAAAAATATTAGAATGCGATATTGATCAAGTTCTTGATTATGCCCTAGATTTAAAAAATTTCCATAAGTTTAGTCATGATAAAATTATTGTTCCAATTCTTATTGCTACTGAGCATCAAAATTCATCTACAAAAATTCAAGATTCTATATACAATGATAAAATAGTTAATCCTTTAGTTTGTGGTAAAAATAATTTGGTAAATTTGCTTAAAAAAGTATTAGAAAAATATCCAAATGAAAAAGAAATAAATTCAAATTGGATAATAAGTCCATATGCCCCAACTCCGACAATTATTGAAGCAGCAAGAACTTTATATGAAAATCATAGCGTTGAAAATATAACAAGACATGAAGCAGATAAAGTATCAACAGATAAAACAATTAAATATATTTTAAACGTTATTCAAAATAGTAAAATTCATCATCAAAAAAGTATTTGTTTTGTCACAGGCGTTCCTGGTGCTGGAAAAACATTAGTAGGTCTTGAGGTAGCAATCAAGCAAACATACCAAGGTAATGATAAACCAGTTAAAGATGAAGGCGCTGTATATTTATCAGGTAATGGACCTTTAGTAGCTGTATTAACAGAAGCACTAGCTCAAGATAATTTTAAAAAATGTTCTAAAAATGGTGAAAAGAAAAAAATTAGTGATTCTCGACGTGAAGTTTCAAAATCAATTCAAATGATTCATAGATATCGAGATAATATGTTAGCTAAAATTAAAAATCCTGTTGAAAATGGCATTTTGGAAATTGACCCTAAAAAGGCAGTTAAAGAAGAAAAAGCCGGCTTTGGTGAAGTCGAACATGTAGCTATATTTGATGAAGCACAACGTTCGTGGACTCATCAAAGACTAGCAGCATATTTAAAAAGAGGTGGCACATATGGTAATAAACTTAAAGTGCCAAACTTTCCTATGTCAGAAGCAGCCTTTTTAATTTGGTCACTTGATCAAAGAGAAGATTGGGCAACAATAGTTTGTCTTGTTGGTGGTGGCCAAGAAATTAATACAGGTGAAGCAGGTATTTTTGAATGGATTAAAGCTTTAAATGAAAAATTTCCTCATTGGAATATTTATATTTCTCCTAAATTGACTGAACCTGAATATGCTGAAGGAAGAGTAAATGAATTATTAAAAGATAATCATAATGTAACATATTCAGAAGATCTTCATTTAGGTGTTTCTATTCGTTCATTTAGGGCTGAAAAATTATCTGCCTTTGTTCATGCCCTTTTATCATTTAATAAAATGGCGCCATCACTTTATAATGAAATAAAAGATAAATATCCAATTGTTTTAACAAGAAGCATGGATAAGGCAAGAGAATGGCTTCATTATCATGCAAGAGGAAGTGAAAGAACTGGAGTTTTAATTACTAAAGAATCAGCACGTTATAAACCATTATCTGTCCACGTTTTGCCATCAGGAGATGAAAATGCTGTTCATTGGTTTTTAGATGATAAAAATAATGTTAAATCATCAAACTATCTTGAAGATGCCGCTACTGAAATTCAAGTTCAGGGACTTGAACTTGATTATACTTGTGTGCTTTGGGATGCTGATATGCGTTATAAAGATGGCAAGTGGCATTTTTATAAATTTAATGGTGCCACAAATTGGATTGAACAAAATGGCAATACTGAAAACAAACAAGAATTAATGAAATATATGCTAAATGCTTATCGTGTTTTGTTAACTAGAGCTAGAATAGGAATGGTTATTTGTGTACCAATAGGAAATCCAAATAAAAATGCCAATGGTTATTGGGAAGATAAGACGCGTTTACCTGAATATTATGATGAAACATATAATTATTTAAAAAGTTTAGGTATTGAAGAAATTTAATTAAAATTATGATAACTAAAATAAATATGATTTAAATTATTTGTTGTGAAACATTTAAAAATATATATTTATAACATTAGATTGTGTCAAATCAATCTAATTTTTTTATTTCGAAATCCAATTAATAATTTTTTTATTGACATTATTTATTTTCATCTTATAATGAAATTGTTGAAAAATCAACAATTGGGAGAATACAATGAATAATTTTGAAACATTTACATATTTAATTTTAAAATGTTCTAAGTTAATCCAAAAAATAAAAAATAGAGAAATTAAAAAATATGGGTTAAAGGCTATTCATGTAATGTGTATTTATCAATTATATTATAATCCTTCAGGATTAACTCATAATGATTTAGTCTATTTGACACTAGAAGATAAAAGTGCCATTTCTAGGGTTGTAAAAGATTTGTGCAAAAAAGGATTAACTGAAGTGGAAGTTAATAAAAACAAATACAATTCAGTTATTAAATTGACCAAACAAGGACAAGAATTTGGTAAATATGAAGTAGAAATTATTAAAAATATTTTTGCATCATGTAGTTTAAATTTAACTGATAAAGAAAGAGAAATATTTTATTTAACATTATCTAGAGTTACAGATAATTTAGAAAAATATTCTCAAAGAAAAATTTAATAATAATGGGAGATTATATATTATGGCAAGGGTGGCAATTATAACTGATAGTAATAGTGGTATAACACAAAAAGAGGCAAAAGAATTAAATATTAAAGTTGTTCCAATGCCGTTTACAATTGACCGTGAAGAATATTTAGAAGATATAAATCTTACAGTTGAAAAATTTTATGAAAAACTTTTATCTGATGCAGATGTTTCAACATCACAACCTTCATTAAATTATGTTAAAAATATTTGGGATGAAACTTTAAAAGAATATGATCAAATTGTTTATATTCCAATGTGTAAAGCTTTATCAAATTCTTTTGAAACAACTTATAATGAAGCACAAAAACATTACAAAGATAAAGTATTTGTAGTAAATAATCAAAGAATATCAGTTACTCAAAAATTATCTGTTTATGATGCTATTAAATTGGCTTCTCTTGGTTATGATGGAAAACAAATCAATGATATATTAATGGAAACATCTTTAAATGCCGATATTTATATTATGGTTGACACTTTAAAATATTTAAAAAAAGGTGGCAGAATTACTGCAGCAGCAGCTAAATTTGGAAGTTTATTAAAAATCAAACCAGTATTAAAAATAAAAGCTGATAAATTAGATGCTTTTAAAATGACTAATAGAACTTATAAAGGGGCTATAAGAGTTATGATAGATGCATGTAAAAAAAGTTTAAATGGTTATTTAAAAGATATTGATAATCGTACAGATAATGTTACTTTAGGTGTTGCTTATACAGGATTAAATAACCAAAATGTTTCTTTACTAATTGAAGCAATTAAAGAAGAATTTAAAGGATATCCAATAGTTTGTAATCCACTTTCTTTATCAATTACATGTCATATTGGCGATGGCGCTATTGCCATGGGCATTATTAAAAATTTACCTGATAAGTATTTATCTTAATATATACATTTTAATGAAAGAGGTTTATAATTATATTTTGTAAAAAGGATGGATAAAAAAATGAAAGTAAAAGTTTGTACAAAAGAAAAAATGGATGAAGAAATAGCCAATTTATTTATTGACACAGTTAAGGCTAATCCTAAATGTGTCTTGGGTTTTGCAACTGGCTCATCACCACTAGGCGTTTATAATAATCTAATTAAGGCTTATAACAATAATGAAGTATCATTTAAAGATGTAACATCATTTAATTTAGATGAATATGTTGGCTTAGATGAAAATAATGAACAATCATATCGTTATTTTATGAACCATAATTTATTTGATCATATTGATATTAATAAAGAGAACACTCATGTTCCATGTGGTGTAGGTGATTATGAAGCCAAAGCTCAAGAATATGATAATGAAATAGCTTCTGCTGGTGGCATTGATTTACAAATTTTAGGTATTGGTTCAGATGGACATATTGCTTTTAATGAACCAGGAACACCATTTGATTCATTAACTCATGTTGCTGATTTAAAAGAATCAACAATTCAAGATAATTCAAGATTTTTCAATTCTATTGAAGAAGTTCCTACAAAAGCTGTTACTATGGGACTTGCCTCAATTATGAAAGCTAAAAAAATAGTTTTAATTGCTACTGGTCTTAACAAAGCTAAAGCTATCAAAGGTTTGATTTTAGATTTAATTGATGTAAAACTACCTTGTAGTATTTTAAGAAAACATCCTGATGTTACTATTTATGTTGATAAGGATGCATATAGTAAAGTTTTAGGCAAATAATGAAAGGTCAATGTTTCATTTGTCATAACGAAATAGAATTAGAAGAATCATTAAATATAATATCTTGTAAATGTCCAAATTGTGGGCAATATGCATATGAGAAAAATTTTTTAACTACATATGAATATTATTTTTCTGTTAATTCATTAACCAGAAAAGCAACAATTGAAAAATTTTTAAAAAAATATTTAAAAAATCATCATGTATGTTTTGTTGATGATTTTGAAACATCTCTAGTTAAAGGTTATGATTTATTAGAATTTCGAGATGTTTTAAATATGTGTGGTTTGGAAGTTACTCATAATAATACTATAGATTCAAATTGGAAGGATTAAAATCCTTCTTTTTTAAATAAAAATGCGTTAGGCTAATAACCTAACGCATTAATAATAATTATGAAATTATTCTTTAGAAATAGCTTCAACTGGACAACTAGAAATAGCACTTTCTACAGCTTCTTCATCATCAGGAGCTACATTAGATGCTTGAGCTTTGCCGTCATCATTAAAACTAAAAACATTTTCTGCAACGCTTGTGCATAATCCACAGCCAATGCATTTATCTTGATCAACACGTACTTTCATAATTTATCCTCCAAAAAATTTACACCACTATTATATACCATTTTGCTATTTATTGATATACTTTTTTTAAAATATTTTTTTCTTTAAAGAGCAATTATTTTTTATATATGATAAAATAGTAAATGGAAAAAGGAAGAGTCAAAAAAATGTATATTGTAATTAGTCAAAAAGTTTTAGATGCTTTAAAAAATAATCCCGTATTCCGTAGAAACGCACGAATTTTTCCGTAGCTAAATTTTATAAAATTTAAATTTAAATAACACAAAGTGT
>CANQTM010000057.1 GCA_947626825.1 uncultured Bacilli bacterium
AATAAATTATATTTTATTGTACCAAATGAAGATAAAGATATAAGTGAAGTCTTTAATTATGAAAACATTTTAAAGACCATAAATTATCAATATGTTACAAGTGATAAAACATTAAAAGAAAGATATTATACAAGATGTTTATTCCCATCATTTTCATTAAGTAGTGATAAACATTTAAAAACAGTTTTTATGGATGAATATAATATGGCAAGTTTATTTTCACCAAGTAATTGTAATTTAGAAAAAATATATAAAGGTGAAAACAATTTATATGTTGATGATATTATTCATGTAGCTAAACTAGATGTAGATAAAAAAGGATTAGAAGGAGCAGCAGTAACTATAGTTACAACAGTAGAATCAACAGTTCCAATGCCAGATCCAATGAAAGACATATATTATGATTTTTATGTAACAAAAACATTTGGTGTTGTACTTACTGATGGTTATAATGTACCTTTATTTAGTGGTATTGTTAATAATATAAATAAATCATAATTATTAGGCTTTATTTAATAACGAAAAAAACATTTTTATGACATTTTTTCGATTTTTTGAGGATATATTCAACTAAAATTAAATTTTATTTAAAATAAATTAGATATTTTTTTCTCGACAGATGCGCTATTTTTAAAAATTCTGCCAAATACTTTAGTTTTTTTTTAATAAAAAAACTTGATATTGTCGAAAGATTATTGTAAAATTTAAAATAGAAAGGCGGAAACGATTATGAAAAAGAGACTAATATGGCTTGGTGTTATTCTTGTTGTTTTATGTTTAGCAGTCATAGCAGTTGTTGTTCCTAGCGTTAGAAGTTGGGTAAGGGATTCTTCAGCATTTGGCTCAATGTATTCATGGTTAAGAACAAATTTATATGACATTTATTACGCATTAAGATATGGAGCACGTAGATTTGCTTATGTTTCAATTATCTTATGTACTGTATCTGCTCTTGTAACATTTATTTTATTACATGTTCCTGCAGTAAATGATAAAACAATGCGTCCTATTTCTGTTAAACAAAAACCAACAATTAAATCAGAAAATGGTAAACCTTCTATTATGGTAGTAGAAGAGAACAAGGAGGACAATTAATTATGAGAAAAAAAGTTAATACTATTTCAATTATCCTTTTTGTTGTATGTGCAATTGTTGCTGTTGTATTGGGTTGGATTGATGATGATAAGGCAGCTTCAGGGGGAGAAAGAACCTGGGTACTATGTCTTACATTTGTAGCAGCAACATTTGTTATTGGTATTGTTCGTTTCTTTGTTCTATTAAAAGTTAGAGGCAATGAAAAAGCTGAATATGTGCCTGTTCGTTCTGTAACAATTGGTACAACAGTTTCTGAAGAAAATGGTGTAGAAACTGAATTAACTGATAAAGTTCCTCTAATTTACATCGACAATGTACGTGATGACAAAGTTGTAGTAAGTTTATACAAGGAACCAGTTGCAGTGCCAAATGCAGCTAGTAAAGTTAATGAACAATAATTAATATGTTTCATTAAATACGTTTATTGAAATTTCAATGAACGTATTTTTTGTATTTTAATGCAAAAAAATTGCTACGAATTTAATTTCATAGCAATTTTTGTTTATTTTGTTTTTTTGAAAACTACATATTCAAGATATAGCATTAGTAATACATGAATATAATTAGTATTAGTTTCACGAATGACAATATAGTCTTCGCCAACCATTTCTAAAGTTCCTTCATATGCCATGTCACGCCATTTTATTGAATCGGGGTAAGAAAAATAATAAGTTGCTTCTTTACCAATTGCTCTTTTTAAAACGGCATTTACAAAAGAATTTTCAGAATCTTTTAAATCTAAGATAGTACCTGTATTTGTTGTAGCCACTTCATTTGAATCACGATAATCCAAATTTGGCCTTGGATATGGTGGTACATTTTGGTTGTATTTTGAATTATATTGGTTAAAATCCATTATTGTAAAGTCTCCTTCATTTTAAATATATGAAGGATTATTTTTTTTATGCTTGTTCTTTTTTAGAAGATGTTGATTTAATAATAATATCAAAAACAAAAAATAATAAAACACATAAAAAAACAATACCTATATATAAATAATTTTGATAAGAAACATAATCAAATTTATCTTTATTTTCAAATGCTTTATTTAATTGTTTAAAGAAATAACCTAAAGAATAAAAACTTATTAAAGCTGAACAACTAACACCACATATTGGTGATAATAATTTTGAATGTTCTTTTTTGCTTAAAGTAGAAACTAAAAGAATAATTCCTAAAGTTAAAATGAATATAGAAACAATAATTGCAATAACATAATCATTATTAAAAGATAAATCCAAACCATATTCATCTTTATATTTTTCAATGCTACCAATATACTTAACTAAACTAAATACAAATGATATAAAACCAATTAAAATCAAACTAACATTTTTTAATATTTTAGTCATTATCAGATCCTCCTATATAGCTTTTTTATTGATAACATTATTATCAAGATTTGGTAACAATATTTTTGGTTGTTTAGCTGCAATTAGCCATAACAATAAAGCATTAATAATAATATTTGGTATCATATAACCACCATTATAAACTAAACTATACAAATAAGCACCACCAACAAAATTTTCAGGTGTTGAACTATTCCAGAAAATAACACCAGCTAAATAATGTGCTAATAATTTTAATGCTCCTCCAATAATAGTACCTAAAATTAAATATGAGACTTTTTGTGTTTGTTGATATGATTTATAAAATACTCCTGCAACTGCTACTAATGGATAAGCAATAATATAATCTAATAACATTTGTAATAAAACCATATACCATGAATCAGCAACAGCATAAAATCCACCAAGTAATTGCATAAAACTTAAAACAAATGCTGTTAATAAGCCAGGAAGAAATCCCCTTCTAAAAGTGATAACTAGAATTGGTAACATAGCAATTCCAATTGATCCACCATTTGGAAACAATCCTCTAAATACACCACCTTGTAAAGCATCTAAAGCAAAAGCAAGTGTTGCCATTATGGCAATTTCAGCCAAGATTTTTGTTGTAATTTTTCCCATTGTCTAACCTCCTTTTACAAAAAAATCCTTTTTGATTTAAATAATGCCAAAAAGGATTTGATTTCATTATAAAAAATATTTCCTTACGCTAGCATTACCTAGATCAAGTTAAATGGTCCTTCTTTGTATCAAAGAATATCTCAGCTAGGTTCACCTAGCACCCACATACATATTTTACTTTGTTTTTTTAAATTTTACAACTTTTTTTGCATTTGGAACATGATTAATAATAAATTCTTTAAAATCATCAATTGTTCCTTCACCAACAAAAGTTTCTTTTGGAATAATAATAACAGTTCTTTTATCTAAAGAAAATAAAAATAAACCATTTAATTCTTTGATATTATAGAAATTATCATATTTGAATTCAAATATTCTATCTTCATCTTTAATATTATTTTCATTTTCTTTATTTTCAGTTGTTGTAGAATTATTTTTAGATTCAGCTAATTCATTATCATCTGGTTTTGTTTCTAAATTATTTTCATCTACAATTGTTTCATTATTTTCTTCAACTTTTTCATTTGAATTGTCATTAACATTTATTGCTTCTTCATTTTTATTTTCATCATAAATTGTTAAATTATTGTATACTACTTTTTCATCATCAAAAGTAATTTCTATATGAGTACGATCAATATCGCCTTGACGACTTCTTAATTGTTTTTTAATAACTGGAAGAGTAAGTAATCCCATTAAAGGAAATAAAACAGCAAACACTAAACAAATAATTGGTAGCACAACTCCTTTAGTTGATTCACTATTATCAATTAAACAAAATAAACCAAAAAACAAAAATAAAAAACTAACAATCAAATCTCTATATATCCTTTGCTTAATTAAAACAAATTTGTAATATTCAAGATAATTATCAAAGGTATATTTAACATCAAATTTATACATTCAAAAACCTCCTAGTTTTATAAATTCCTATTAAGTATATCATAATTTTTATTTAATTGCATCTAAATACAAATCTAAATATTTTTTGGCACTTTTACCCCAAGAAAATTCATCTTTAAAACCATTTAATATTATTTGATTCCATAAATTTTTTTTATGATAAATACCTAATGCATATTTAATTGTATTATAAAAATCATTATCATTATAATTATTAAAAGAAAAACCATTGCCTTGTAATGTATATTCATTAAAAGCTTCAATACTATCTTTTAAACCACCACATGCTCTAACTAAAGGTAATGTTCCATATTGTAATGCAATCATTTGTGCTAAGCCACATGGTTCAAAAGCACTAGGCATTAAAAGTAAATCACCAGAAGCATATAATTTATGAGCAAGAATGTTATCAAATTTTAAAACAACTTTAAATTGTTTTGGATATCTATTAGCAATATTATTAAAAGAATTTTCTAAATTTTTATCACCAGAACCAAGCAAAACAACTTTAACAGCAAATTCGTTAAGCAATCTTTCGACAATTTGTAAAACTAAATCCATGCCTTTTTGACTAGCTAAACGTGAAATGATAACAATTAAAGGAGTTTCATCAATATTATTGATATCAAAATCAAATTGTTTATATAATGCTAATTTGTTATTTTTCTTTCCTTCTTGATAATCATTTTTATTAAAATTATAATCAATAAGTTTATCTTTACTAGGATTATATGTAGTTAAATCTAAGCCATTTAAAATGCCAACTAATTTATTCTTTTCAATATTTAAAAGATTTTGTAACCTTTCACCATATGCATCAGTTAATATTTCTTGAGCATATGTTGGTGAAACTGTTGTTACTTTATGAGCAAATTGAATACCTAAAGCCATTAAGTTAATTGTTTTAGTATTATTATATATATTAGCATTTAATGGTAATAAATCTAAAACTTTTTCTTTTGGAAAAATACCTTGATATGCTAAATTATGAATTGTATATATACATTTTGTTTGACTAAAAAATTCATCATGACAATAATAATCATTTAATAAACCAGCCATTGAAGCACTATGCCAATCATGAACATGAATAATATTTGGCTTGAAATTAATATATTTTGCTACTTCAAAAGCACCTTTAGATAAAAATGCAAATCTTTCTAAATCATTATCATTATAAATTTTATTATCACCATAATAAAATTCATTATCCATAAAATAATATTTAACGCCTTGATAAACTAGATTAAAAATACCACAATATTGGTGACGATAACCAAGATCAATATAAATATATCCTAAATATTTCATCTTATCTTTATATGTTTGAGAAATACATTTATATAATGGCATAATAACTATACAATTAACATCTAATTTATTTAAAGCTTTAGGCAAAGCACCAACTACATCACCTAGGCCTCCTGTTTTAGCAAATGGCTCAACTTCACTTGAAACCATTAAAACATTTAACTTATTTGTCATGATTAAATAATTTTACCCTTTCCAACTATTACTGGAAAACTTTTTGTACCAACTAATTCTTTATTATTTCTAACAATAACTTTTTTATCAATAATAACATTTTCTAAACGAACATTATCACCTATTTCACTTTGTTGTAAAATAATTGAGTCTTTTATTGTTGTATTTTTTCCAATAGAGACACCTCTAAAAATAATTGAATTTTCAACTTTACCTGCAATATCACAACCATCAGCAATAAAACTATTATTAACATTTGCATTTATTTTATAACATGTAGGTGTCATATCTTTATCTTTAGTATAAATTGGTGTATCAATTTTAAAGAATTCATCACGAACATCTTTATTTAATATTTCCATTAGAGCCGTATAATAATCACTAACTGTGGCAACTTTTCTGCCATAGCCTTTCATTTCATAAGCTTTAATTTTTAAATTTCCAATATTTTTACCAATCAAATTTGTTAAGTAACCTTTTTTACCACGAACTTTAGAATGTTCTATAAAATTAATTAAAACTTGTTTATTTATTAAAACATAACCAAAATATCTTTTTGTAGCAAAAAATAAATTTTCTCCAGTTTCAATATCTGTAACATTTTCATCGTCATCAGTATAAATATATGATTCAACAGCATCCAAACTAGGATAATTGTTAATATTTTGATAAGCAATTGTAATATCTGCATTACTTTCAAGATGCTTTTCCATCATATCATTGAAAGTTTGATTTATAACAATATTTGATTCAGCTAATAAAACATATTCTTGATTTGATCTTTTTAAATAATCTAAAACACCATATAAAATATCAATTCTACTATCTGAACCTGTTGAACTCAAATTAGAAAATGGTGGAAATAAAGTTAAGCCATATCTTTTACGAGCTAAATTCCATTGCTTTCCACTTCCTAAATGTCCCATTAAAGAATGATAATTGTTTTGAGTAACTACAGCGACATTAATCATGCCACTATTAACCATATTAGATAAAACAAAATCGATAATACGATAACGACCATTGATAGGTAAAGCTGCTAATGGCCTTACAGCAGTTAATTCACCTAATTTAGCATAATGTGAATCTGCAAAAATGACACCTAATACTTGCTTCATTTTTATTTACCTCCTTTAATATCTTTAGTAATCATTGATAATTTTCCAATTTTAACATTATTACCAATGGTTACATTAGGACCAATTAAAGATAAATCGTTACTACATATTTTAGTATTTACATATTCTGGTGTTTCTACACCCCTTGTATTAATACGAACATTATTACCAATGATTGCTCCATCACCAACTATGGCTTTATTTATAATTACATTATCTTTAATAATGGCATTATTCATAATAATGCTATCAGTGATTTTACTATTTTTACCTATTTTTACGTTACGGAAAATAATTGAATGTTTTATTTCCCCTTCAATTTCACAACCTTCAGTAATAAGTGAATTGCTAATGTCAGCATTTTTACCTATATAATGAGGACGTGAAGCAATATTTTTAGCCATTATTGGCCATTTAGAATCATCAATATTTAATTCACAATTTTCATCAAGCAAATCCATATTGGCTTCCCATAATGAAGCAATTGTTCCAACATCTTTCCAATATCCATTAAAACTATAAATATATAAATTCAATTTTTTAGCTAACATTGCTGGAATAACATCTTTACCAAAATCGTTAGATGATTTAGGGTTTGCTTCATCTTTAATAAGTTCTTCTTGTAATATTTTCCAATTAAAAATATAAATTCCCATTGAAGCTTGATTACTTTTTGGATTTTTTGGCTTTTCTGTAAATTCAACAATTTTGCCATTTTTATCAGCAGTCAATATACCAAAACGACTTGCTTCATTTAATGGAACTGTAATTGTAGCAATTGTACAATCAGCATTGTTTTCAATATGTTTGTTTAACATATCAGAATAATCCATTTTATAAATATGATCTCCTGATAAAATCAAAACATATTCAGGATCAAAACGAGAAATAAAATTCAAATTTTGATAAATTGCATTTGCAGTGCCTTTATACCATTCACCTTTTTCGGCACTCATATATGGTGGCAAGATGAAAACACCACCATCAATATTATCTAAATCCCAAGGTTGTCCATTACCAACATACGTATTTAAATCTAATGGCTGATATTGTGTTAAAATACCAACAGTATCAATACCAGAGTTGCTACAATTTGATAATGTAAAGTCTATTATTTTGTATTTAGCACCAAATGATACAGCTGGCTTAGCAATATTAGCTGTTAAAGCACCAAGTCTACTTCCTTGACCACCTGCCAAAATCATGGCAACACATTTTTTCTTCATAAATTTTCCCGTATAATGAATTTGGTTATGAAAATAACCACTAATTCATTAATCCTTTCTTAGCCTTTTAAAGCCATGCTAAT
>CANQTM010000058.1 GCA_947626825.1 uncultured Bacilli bacterium
GATTGCAGGAAAAAGTATCTGATTTGGGGCGTTTGGAGCGTCATTTAGGCAGGGAACAGGTGCATATGGCAGTGGAACACGCAAAGGCGTTGGAACGGGCAGAGCAGGATGCCAAACGCTCGAAACGTGTCTTTGAAATGAGTCGATAGGAGGGGATTGATATGACAGATATGGAGAAGAAAGTATTGGTGCGTCTGTGTGCAAAGATTTTCATAGAATTAGACAAGCAGTATATTTAGATGCTATTAAAAATTAATTATTATGCGATGAATAGACTGTTTGAAATAATATTACAAATAGAGATAAAATATCTTGACTTTTTTTGAAAATATGGTATATTAAATTTACTTTAACAAATAGGTATATCCATCCAAAAGATACAGCGTGAGCAAATTGCTTGGAAGGGAAACCTTAAATAAAAACCGGGGAGCGAGTACCGTGTGTGCGTTATGCGATGTATGCAGTAGCGAAGAGTATTCCACAGTATGGTCAAAATGTTCCCAAAGCGTGTGGATGGTACACGCTTTAATGATGGATTAGTTCGTGATTTGAAAAAAGACCTTGATTCGAACTCCTTTCTTGGATGGCATCTTTTTGACAAAGATGAGAAAGGAGGCGAGACCATGAAGAGGTTTTGCAGAAAAGTTAAAGTATTTTTCAAATCCGGCATTAAGACGGTTAGGGCATTCTGTAGAAATAATAAAAAATCAATCATTAGATTGGTTGGCAGATTTGTTATCTACGTTTGCAAAACCATTATCGAGTTGTTTTTAGATAACTTGTTTTAATGCCAACTAATCTATTTTTTTATGCATAGATAAGGGAAGGAAAATCTATGATTGGAGAGGCACTTAGATTATTAAGGATTTTTAATGGATATAAATCTGTTGAATTAGCTGAAAAAATGGGGATATCGCAAAGTTATGTTTCGGAAATAGAAAATAATAAAAAACAACCAACAATGGACATATTAGAAAAATATGCTAACGTATTTGGAATGAAGAGATCAACATTATTATTGTTTGCAGAAGCTTTGGAAAATGATGATGGAATGGAAAATGGTAAAAAGCAGAAAGTAGCATTAGCTGGAATGAAATTATTAAAAATACTTGAAAAAGTCGGTGAGCTTGAAGATGAGTAAATGTTATCCTATAGAGAGCAGTCCGCTATATCGATTGAGAAATAGAAGAAAATTGGCGGAACTTTTAAAGTTGCCTAAAAACTATTTTAACAAACAACATATTTATTGCTATAATGAGTTTTCGCAGCCAAAGTCAAATGGAGATGGAGAAAGACATTTCGCAGAACCATCAGAAGATTTAAAGGATATACAAAAACAGATTTGTAAACTGTTTGGACGGATTATAACACCAGAATGGGTGATGTCTGGTAAAAAATCGTGCAGTTATGTTACGAACGCTGAAGTACATTCGAAACATAAATTTGTAAAAACGATGGACATATCAAAATTTTACGATTCAGCGCAACGTAGTAAAATCTATAGAATGTTCTCGATGATTTTCAAAATGTCATCTGATATTGCTTGGATTATGACAGATTTAGTAACGTATAATGGGAAATTACCAACAGGTAGTCCATCCAGTCAAATGATTGTATACTGGGCGTATAGCAGTATGTTTCAGGAAATCAAGGAATTGTCGGAAAAACATAATTGCTGTTTTTCGCTCTATGTAGACGATATGACATTTTCCTCTGATTTGCCTATAAAAAGTGCTTTAAGAGATGAGGTTTCGCATTTATTAAAGGAAAACGGTTTATTAGCTAAAAGTAAAAAAGATCATTACTATCAAAGCAATAATTTGAAAATTATTACAGGAGTTGGTATAAAACAAGGTAAGAAGGTTGTACTTAATAGTAAGCGTAAGCAAACGATAGAATTATATGAAAAATGTAAAAAAAGTAGTAATATATATGAAATTGAGAAACTTAATGGAACATTGTGTTCCTTAAGGCAGATAGAACCAAATATCTTTCCAGAAATATATGCCTATGTTCACAGATATGAACAGGAATTGAAGAAATTATCAAGTGATAGATATTATAAGGCTAAAAGAAAAAGTAATATTAGTTGACATGGGTACATGACATATATCTATGTCTAATACATAGAAAAGAAGGTAAAGAATGTTAGACTACATTATTGAACGTACAAACAAATATATCGACAGTATGCCAAAAAAGGAACGAAAAAAATATGGTCAATTTTTTACTAGCAAAGAAACGGCACGTTTTATGGCTGGATTATATAATATCTCCTTTGATAAGTCTAAAGTCAGTATTTTGGATGCGGGAGCAGGATCGGGGATATTATCATGTGCTCTGATAGAACGATTAGAGCAGATAACTTCTGTGAAGGCGATAGAATTAACTTGCTATGAAAATGATGATAATATTTTAGAATTACTCAATGAAAATTTGCATATTTGCAAGGAAAATTCTAAAAAAGATATTCAGATTTATATTATTACAGATAATTATATTACAAGCCAGTATTTAGATTTTAATCATATGTTAGGTGGCAATCCTGAACCTAAAAAATATGATTTGGTAATTGGTAATCCTCCATATATGAAGATACCTAAAGATGCACCAGAGGCAACGGCTATGCCGGAAATTTGCTATGGTGCCCCCAATCTATATTTTATTTTTGCGGCGATGGGATTGTTTAATTTGGACAGTAATGGGGAAATGGTGTATATTATTCCCCGTTCTTGGACTTCAGGAGCTTATTTTACACGATTTAGACACTATTTCCTAACTGAGGGGAAATTAGAACATATTCATTTATTTGTAAGTCGGAATAAAGTGTTTGATAAAGAAGATGTCTTACAGGAAACAATTATTATCAAAATAAAAAAGACATATCAAGTTCCAGAGAAAGTTACCATAACTTCTTCACAGTCAAATAGTGATTTTGATAATCTGACTTCACTTACTGTGCCATATAATCTTGTAGTAGCGGGAAATGATTTTTATGTGTATTTAGTAACAGACGAGAAAGAAGTTTCGGTGTTAGAACAATTACATAAATTTAATAAGACATTGCCGGATATCGGGTTGAAAATGAAAACAGGATTGACGGTTGATTTTCGTAATAGGGAAATACTTCGTGATGATGAGGAAGAAGGTGCAATTCCGCTTTTTTATTCGCAGCATATTAAGCAAGGGGAAGTGCAGTTCCCTATTCAGAAGGAGCATGAATATGTAGTGACAGATCAAAAAGGACTGATGCAGGAAAACCGAAATTATTTGTTTGTTAAACGTTTTACTGCCAAGGAGGAACGGCGCAGGCTACAGTGTGGGGTATATTTGTCAAAGAGATATCCGCAATATACGAAGATCAGTACGCAGAATAAGATCAATTTCATTGATGGACTGGTGACGGAAATGTCGGAATGCCTTGTGTATGGATTATATGTGATTTTTAATTCTAATCTTTACGATGAATATTATAGAATTTTAAATGGCTCAACACAGGTAAATTCAACAGAGATCAATGCGATGCCCATACCTGACTTGGAATGTATACAGGAGATGGGCAGAAAACTGATGAAAAGCAAGGATATGTCGGAAGAAAATTGTAATATGATACTGGAGGGGTATTGTGGATAAGGTAAATGAGGCACGAGAACTTTTGAGAATGCTTGGAATGCCTAAAGCGCAACAGACAGATATTTGTTGTTATGTTTTGTTGGCTATGGCAGGGATAAAACAGGATACGTTATGGAAAGATGCCGGAAATGAGTGGATTCGTATCCATGATATTATCCAGTTTGCCAATACATATTATGGTTCGACTTATGCGGAAAATAGCAGAGAAACATTTCGTAAACAGGCGTTGCATCATTTTCGGAATGCTGCATTGGTAGAGGATAATGGAACAGCAACCAATAGCCCTAATTATAGGTATAGGCTTACAGATGAAATATTGCAAACCATAAAGACATTTCAAACGCCGGGATGGCAAGGCTCAATAAACCGTTTTCTAAAATATCATGAAAAGCTGGTAGATATCTATGCCTCTAAAAAGAAAATGGCAATGATGCCTGTGCGTATCAATGGAGCTGACTTTCAATTTTCAACAGGAAAACACAATGAATTGCAGAAAGCTATTATTGAGGAATTTGCTCCACGCTTTGCTCCGAATTCAGAGTGTTTGTATGTTGGGGATACAATAGAAAAGGATTTAGTAAAAAATGTTGAAAAGCTGACTGAGTTGGGATTTGCAATAACTTTACATGATAAAATGCCAGATGTAGTTTTATATCGAGAGGATAAAAATTGGATTTACTTTGTTGAATCTGTAACTTCCGTCGGACCAATGGACTCTAAGAGGATTTTAGAATTAACAGAAATGACAAAGAATGTGACGGCGGGAAAGATTTTTGTGACAGCGTTTCTTGATTTTAAGACTTATAAGAGGTTTTCGGAATCGTTGGCATGGGAAACAGAAGTATGGATTGCGGAGATGCCGGATCATATGATACATTTGAATGGAGATAAGTTTTTGGGACCAAGGTAGGAATAAGGTTAAGAGAGATAAATGTTGTTTAAGAAGAGGGCAAATAAATGAGAGTAGATAGTTTTTGTGTATTTAATTTTAGATCAGTAGAAGACAGTGGTTGGATAGATTGTAATGAAACTACTACATTGGTGGGAGTGAATGAATCGGGGAAAACCAATATTTTAAAAGCCTTGTGGAAATTTAATCCTGTAAGAGAGGGACAAATAGATGTTTTACATGATATGCCTGTCACTAAATTAAGTGAATTTAGAAATAAAATAGAACAAATAAAATTTATATCAGTAAAATTTGATGTATATAATGAAGATGTGAAAAAATTGGAGGAACTATCAGGTAATGTAATTAGTGGGTTAGAGTATGTGATTGTTTCGCGATATTATGATGGACAATATGAGGTAAAATACTCTGATCAAACTAGAATAGAGGCATTAAAAAACGATGAAGAGAATGAAGATAAGAAAGAGTACATATTACTATCGAAAGCTGTTGAAAAGATAATGCCAAAATTTGTTTATTACTCGAATTATGGAAATTTATCAAGTAAAATATATTTACCGCATGCTTTGAGATGGATTAAGGGAGAAAAAGTTCAGGGAGTTGAAGTAAATGAGGAACAAGTTAGAACATTAAAGGTGTTGTTCGACTTTGTAAAGCTTGATCCGCAGGAGATTATGGACTTAGGCAAAGATCCAAAAGTCGTGGCAATGCAAAGAAACAGAAGCTCTGCGGAGGCAACACCAGAAGAAATTAAAAAAGCAGAAAATGATAAAGAACAGAGGAGTATTTTATTACAATCTGCTGGAGGACATCTGACAGAAAAATTTAAAGATTGGTGGAAACAAGGAGAATATAAATTTAGGTTTGAAGCGGATGGTGATTATTTTAGAATATGGGTTTCTGATTTAGTAAGAACGGAAGAAGTGGCGCTAGAACTTAGAAGTACTGGATTACAGTGGTTTTTGAGCTTTTATTTGATATTTTTGATGGAGAGCCAAAAGGAAAATAAGAATGCGGTTCTTTTACTTGATGAAGCTGGTTTAACCTTACATCCTTTGGCACAAAAGGACTTGGTACGTTTTTTTGAAAGTTTATCAGAAAATAATCAAATTATTAATACGACTCATTCGCCATTTATAATAGATTCTTCAAATATAGATTCATGCAGAGTAGTGTATGTTGACGAATCGGGGCATACAATAGTTTCTAGCGATTTAAGGCAAGGTGCAGGCAAGTTAAATGAGAAATCAATTTATGCAGTTCATGCGGCGATGGGACTGGGTGTTTCAGATGTTTTGTTGCAAGGATGCCAAATAGTTATAGTTGAAGGTCCTTCGGATCAATATTATTTTAATGGTATAAAAACTTTTTTGATTAAAGAAAAACTATTTACACCTTTACAAGAAATTGTCTTTATGCCATCTGGAGGTGTAAAAGGAATTGCCGGAATTGTCAGTATGGTATCGGGGAAAATGGATGATTTGCCGTATGTAATTGTCGATTCTGATAAAAGTGGAGAAGATATTAGGAAAAAGTTAGTTTCTACTTTATATAGTGGTAATGAAAAGAAGGTTATTGAGATTAAAGAATTTTCTGATATTGATAATTGTGAAGTGGAAGATATAATTCCGTTTGATTTACAGAAGAGAAGTATTGATAGGTTATTTAACAAAGTTGAAGATGCATATTTCGAGGATGTTTACGAAGCTGAAAAACCTTTGGTTTATCAGGTAGAGCAATTTGCCCAAAATCATGGCTTAGAATTGCTTAAAGGGTGGAAGGTTGATGTTGCTAAAGATGTAAAGAAACAAATATGTAAGCAAAGAAAAACAGATATTTGCAACGATTATATAGATAAATGGAAGCGACTTTTTGTGAAATTAAATAAATAATTTAATCATAAGTTTTCGATTTTTAGTATAAAAGTATTATAGGACTATTGAATGTTTTTGGTGCCAAAACGGTGCCAAGAAATCATGCAAATAAAAATACGTCACACAAAAACTTTGATTTTACGCTACTTTCAGCAATAAAAAGCATAGAGAATACTACATAAAGCACTATTCAAATAACGTGAGGGTGGTAGAACGGTTGGTTCTGGTAGGGTTGCTACTATCATCGAGTAATCAATAGAATTACAGTAAATTCAAGGGTTTCGGGGATTTTTCCGAAACCCTTTTTACATGAAAAGCCACTTTAGAGGACTAAAGTGGCTACAAAATGGCTACAATATTTTATTCTGAAATTCTTGAATAAATAACGCCTTCATCAATTTTGTACATTATCATACTTGCAAACATAATTTGGCGCATTGCATCTGCTGGAGTCATGTATAGATTTTCGTGTGTAACGGGGTTCCTTAAAGCAATCATTGCTCCTTCTGCCATTTTCATAAAACCTAATTGAGTATTCTGTCCGCTTTCAGTGCTCCTATCACAAAATTCTACGATAGGATTGTTGGAGGAATATACTTTTGTCATAGCAGCAGCACCGTCAGGAATAGGAGTATTTGGACGTGCAATTGCATATATTCGTTTTGTACGAGCATTGATTTCTTTAAATGCATTTTCAGCGGCATTAGCATAGAAACCAGAAAGATATTGTCCCTTGGAAACTTCTTGAATTTTTGGATGTATATAATCCCAAATATCATTTAGTGGTTGTTTTTGTTTTTCATATAATAAAGAGATATAACCAAAGGTCATTCCAAAAACAGCAGGAATTACACCAAATGGATTAAATAAGCGTTCTTTTAAACGCATAATCTCTTTGCTTATAAAGGAATCAGTTTGAATGACATCTTGGCTTAACTGTTGCAGCTCCTGTTTTACAATATAAATTGTTGACTGAGAAAACTGTATATTAGGAAATTGAGGATAGTTATCAGTTTCTGAGAACCAATTATAAAGAAATATTAAATGATTATTCATATGTATATACTTATAACAAAATGCAATGTTATCCTTTCCAAAGTTATTTAGAGTTAAAGACTTAGAGGTAATGTTTTTCTACTTTATATCTTTCAAGTCAGCGGCTCTTTCAGGAGAGGTATGATTTTTCTTTAGCATTTTAGTATATTCAAACAAATCGCGTCTGGTTGTATCATCCAATACATATAAGTCGGCAATCAGCTCATCTACCATAGGCAGCTCTGTATAATCAAATTTTTTGAGGATACGAGCGGTGCGATCTGAGATGTAGCTATTCTTGTGGCTATTAATATTCCTCTTTTCATGATCTGAAGGAAGCGTCGGTAATGTTTCAATATCATCATACGGATTATCCTTGCATATAGAATCGATAGGGATGTCCAGTATGTT
>CANQTM010000059.1 GCA_947626825.1 uncultured Bacilli bacterium
AAGAAAAATGATGTAAAATATTCATATATTAATAACGAATATGGATTTAGATTTACTTTTTATCGTAAAAATGATGGTGTTGTTATTAAAGATGAATCAACATTTTCAATGAATAAAACTGATAAAAAGATTCTTACTATTTTACGCAATAATCCACTACTTTCTCAAGAAGAATTAGCTCTGCAAATTGATAAAACAAGAAGAACAGTTCAAAGATCAATTGATAAATTAAAAAAATATGGATACATTGTTAGAATTGGTACAAAAACATCTGGATATTATGAAATAATAAATAAGGATTAAAAAAATGGTTAAAGAATGTTTAATAGAAGAGTCAATAATATCATTATTACAAAATATTGGCTATGAGTTTATTGATGAAAATGATAATTGGATTTTAAATAGAAATCTAGATGAATTTATTAATGAAGATTTGCTAAGGAGTTGCTTGATTAGCATTAATAATATTGATAATGAAAATGTTATTTCAGATGCAATCAACACAATTAAAAGATTAGAAAACCCTTCACTATTTGAACGAAACTTTGTATTCCACAAATATTTAATAGAAGGTATTACAATCGAAACAAAAGAATTTAAAATCAATCCTTTAATTAAATTTATAGACTTTAATCATCCTGAAAAGAATGTCTTTCAGGTATGTCATCAAGTAAAATTCAAGGAAAATAGAAATATAAGAATTCCTGATGTAATAGTTTATATTAATGGCTTACCATTAGTAGTCATGGAATTAAAATCTTTTGATGAAGATGCTACTGATGCAACATTAGAACTTGCTTATACACAACTAGGAGCAAATTCAGAGCATGATGGCTATAGATACGATATACCAACATTATTTAATTATAATGCCTTTTTAGTTATCTCAGATGGTGTAATTACTAAAGTTGGAACTTTAACATCAAAAATTGATAGATACAATGAATGGAAAAGCATTAATGGCGAAAAAGGATATGATGATGCTTGTACTACAAAATTGAATGTTTTATTAGAAGGACTATTTGATAAAACTAGATTGCTTGATATCATCAAAAATTATCTTTTCTTTATACTTGATAGAAATGAACGTCCAATTAAAATAATGGCACAATATCACCAATATTTTGGCGTAAAAAAAGCTCTGTCAGCTATTATTAACAAAGTAAAACCACATGGAGATGGTAAAGCTGGTATTATTTGGCACACTCAAGGTAGTGGAAAATCTTTTTCTATGGTTATGTTAGCTCACAAATTGTTATTAGAAGAATCCTTAAATGTTCCTACAATAGTAATGCTTACAGATAGAATTGATTTAGATGATCAACTATATAAAACATTTTATAGTGCACAAAATTATTTAAAATGTGAACCAGAAATTGCTACATCAAGAATTGATTTGGTAAAAAAATTATCTAATAAAAAACAAGGTGGAATTATTTTAACGACAATTGGAAAATTTGATAAAGAAAATCTTCCTAAGAACGAAAGAACAAATATCATTGTAATGACTGATGAGGCGCATAGAGGACATTATGGTATTTATGAAACTGTTCATTATGAAAAAAATACTGAAACAGATGAAATGGAAGCTATATTTAAATATGGGATAGAAAAATATATAAGAGAAGCTCTTCCTAATGCTACATTTATTGGCTTCACAGGCACTCCTGTTTCAACAAAAGATAAACAAACAACAGATATTTTTGGCGACATCATAGATGTTTACGATATGACACAATCTGTTATAGATGGCTCAACTGTTAAATTGTATTATGAATCAAGGCTTGCTAAAGTTTGGACAAATGATGAAGTTTTAAAGCAAATTGATGAATATTATGATGATATTGAAAATAATGAAAAGGCTGATAAAAAATCAATTGAGCAATCCAAGGTTGAAATGTCTAAAATAAAAGTTATTTTAGAAGATGATGATATGATTGATCTTTTTGCAAAAGACATCATGTCTCATTATGAAAAAAGAAAAGGTTTCTTAAATGGTAAAGCAATGATAGTTTGTCAAACTAGAATTGCTGCAGCAAAATTATATAATCGAATCATTGAATTTCCAGGTATGAAAGATAAGGTAATTTTAGTTGTTACAGAATCAAATAAGGACACTGAAGAACAAAGAAAATTATTTAGAAATAGTGAATATCGAAAAGAACTTGGTGAAGAATTTAAAAAAGATACATCAAAATATAAAATTGCTATCGTTGTTGATATGTGGTTGACAGGCTTTGACGTTCCTGATCTTGATGTTATGTATTTTATAAAAAGATTAAAATCTTATAATTTAATGCAAGCAATAGCTCGTGTTAATAGAGTTTATCCTGGAAAATATTATGGACTAATTGTTGATTACATTGGCTTAAATAAGGCCCTTGATAGTGCTTTAACAGAATACACTGACAGAGATAGAATGAACAATTTACAAGATGTTAAAGCAGAAATATATAATATTTTAAAAGAAAAATTAAGTGTTTTAAATGAATGGTTTTATAAAATTGATAAATCTAAATTTTATAGCAATGATTCTTTGACTAGATTTAGTGCTATTCAAGAAGGCGCCCAATTTATTTTATTAGATAAAGTTAAAAGAGAAGATCCTTTTATGAACGATTTATCTTTATCAATAAAACAAGCTTTTGTTGTTTGTGGTGGTGTAACAACACAAAATGAAAAAGATGATATTTTATATTACTTAGCTATTAGAAGTTATATTTTAAAACTCAGAAATAAACCTGGAGTAGTCTCTACTCAAGAAATGAATGAATATGTTTCAAATTTACTAGCTGATGCTATTAAAGGAGATGAGGTTAAAGTTTTAACTAAAGATAAAGATTCTTCAATTAATGTAATTGATTTATTAAGTAATGAAAAAATTGATGAATTAAGAAAGAAAAATCCTCCTCATGTTTTTGTCGAAATAGTAAAAAAACTTTTAGAAAGAGCAATTTCTGAATCAAGAAAAAACAATTATTTTAAATCTCAAGAATATTCAAAACGCTTAAGAAAAATTCTTGAAAAATATAATGATAGAGATGCTTCGTTCGCACCAGAGACAACAATTGTAGATTTAGTCAATTTTGCTAGTGAAATGGTATCTGATGAAAAAGAAGCAAATAAACTAGGTATTTTTGGTAGGGAAAGAGCTTTTTACGATGCATTGATTAGAGACAAATCAGCCCATGAATTATTAAATGATGAAACATTAAAGTTAATAGCTAGAGAACTAAAAGAAGTTGTAGAAGAATATGCATCAACAGATTGGTCACAAAAAGAAGCTACAAGAGCTAAAATGAGAATAAAAATTAAAGAATGTTTAAAAAAATATAATTATCCACCTGAATATACAAAATCTGCCATTGAAGATGTTATCAAACAGGCAGAATATATTATGAATGAAAATTAATATAAAATAGGCAGTTTTTTTTAAATTTAATAATATAAAAAGCCCTTTTGGGCTTTTTAATTTATTTTTAAATTATCTAAATATCTTATGGCTTGCAATGAAGCAATGGCTCCATCTGAAGTAGCTGTTACTATTTGACGAATCTTTTTTGAAACACAATCACCAGCTACAAATAAGCCATCTAATTTTGAATGACAAAGTTCATCAGTTTTAATAAATCCTTGTTCATCTAAATCTAAATATTCTTTAAAGGCTTCATTATTAGCTATATGTCCAACAGCAACGAAGATTCCATCAAATTCTAATAATTGTTTTTCATTAGTAGTTGTATTTAAAATTTCAATTGATCTTAAATTGGTATCACCATTTAAACAAGTAACAACACTATCATATATAATTTTTATATTAGGTGTTTTTTTAATTTGTTCTTCTAAATCTTTTTCACCAGTTAAACAAGGCAAATTTTGAATCATGGTAACACTTTTACAATAACTTGCAAGTAAAATAGCTTCTTGCATAGCACTATTGCCACCACCAATAATAGCAACATCTTGTTTTGCATAAAATGGTCCATCACAAACTGCACAATATGATATACCTTTACCAACTAATTTATCTTCGTTTTCTAAATTAAGTTTACGATGAGTTGAACCAGTTGCTAAAATAACACTTAAACCTTCAAAAGTTCTATTATCATTACCATATAAAGTAAAGATTTCTTTTTCTTTAGTTATTTTGATAATTTCATCAAAATCAAAATTAACATTTAATGCCATAGCTTGATCGACCATTGTATTAGCTAAATCTAAACCACTAATAGAAGGAAAGCCAGGATAATTTTCAACTTTTGGAGAATGAGTAATCAATCCCCCAAATGCTTCTTTTTCAATAATTAAAACACTTTTATTTGCTCTTTTGGCATAAATTGCAGCTGTTAGTCCAGCCGGGCCAGAACCAACAATAATTAAATCAAAAATCATAATTAAGCTTTTGCTGTATTAATATTTTCAATATATAAACGAATATTAGAAACATTTTCAATTAAGTTAGTTTGACCATCTTTAACAACTACTAAAGTTGGGGCTTGTGTAACTTTTAAATCTTTAGTTAATTCAGGATTATCATTAGCAATAATTTCATTAAATTCCATATTAGCTTGATTTAAAAAGTTTTTAGCCATACGACAATTAGGACAAGTTGTTGTCGCAAATAAATATAAACCATCTTTTAAAGCACTTTTTTGTGTTGTTTCATCTTCGCAAACAATTTCTCTTTGTTTAAATTTTGCTAAAGATGAAGGAATATCATATTCTTTACGATCTTTATATTCTTGTGCTTTGCCATCATTCCAGTTTTGGATAGGACGATAATAGCCTGTAATTCTACTATAAACTTCTGTATTTTTGCCACAAATTGGACATGTGAAATGTTCACCAGTTATATAACCGTGGTCGTAACATATTGAATATGTTGGTGACAATGTATAATAAGGTAAACGATAATTTTCAGCTATTTTGCGTACAAGATTTGCAGCTGCTTTCCAATCTGGCAATTTTTCACCTAAGAAAGCATGGAAAACTGTACCAGATGTATATAAAGTTTGTAATTCATCTTGAATATCTAATGCTGCGAAAATATCATCTGTAAAGCCAACTGGTAAATGAGATGAATTTGTATAATAAGGTGTTTCACCTTCTTTAGCAGCAGTAATAATATCAGGATATTTTTTCTTATCATGTTTAGCTAAACGATATGTAGTTGATTCAGCAGGAGTAGCTTCAAGATTATATAAATCACCATATTTTTCTTGATAATCTGATAAACGATTACGCATATGATTTAAAACTTTAACAGCAAATTCTTGTGTTTCTTTATGTGTCATATCGGCTCTTAACCATTTAGCATTTAGTCCAACTTCATTCATACCAATCAAACCAATAGTAGAAAAATGGTTATTAAAAGTGCCTAAATAACGTTTTGTATAAGGATATAGACCTGCTTCTAATAATTGTGTAACAACTTCTCTTTTAATTTTTAATGAACGAGCAGCTATATCCATTATTTTATCAAGTCTAACAAAGAAATCATTTTCATCAGTAGCTAAATAAGCAATACGAGGCAAGTTAATAGTAACAACACCAACAGAACCTGTTGATTCACCACTTCCAAAAAATCCACCTGATTTCTTTCTTAATTCTCTTAAATCAAGTCTTAAACGGCAACACATACTTCTTACATCACTAGGTTGCATATCACTATTAATATAGTTTGAAAAATATGGAGTGCCATATTTAGCTGTCATTTCAAATAATAATTTATTATTTTCAGTTTCAGACCAATCAAAATTTTTAGTAATAGAATATGTTGGAATTGGATATTGGAAACCACGTCCATCAGCATCGCCTTCAATCATTGTTTCAATAAAGGCTTTATTGATCATATCCATTTCTTTTTGACAATCTTTATATTTAAAATCACATTCTTGTCCACCGACAATGGCATTTAATTCTGCTAAGTCATTTGGTACAACCCAATCTAAAGTGATATTTGTAAATGGTGCTTGAGTTCCCCATCTTGAAGGAGTATTGACACCATAAATAAATGATTGAATACATTGTTTTACTTGTTTATAAGTTAAGTTATCAACTTTAACAAAAGGAGCTAAATAAGTATCAAATGATGAAAATGCTTGTGCGCCAGCCCATTCATTTTGCATAATACCTAAAAAGTTAACCATTTGATTACATAAAGTTGATAAATGTCTAGCAGGAGATGAAGTGATTTTTCCCATAACTCCGCCTAAACCTTCAACAATTAATTGTTTTAAAGACCAACCTGCACAATAACCAGTTAACATTGATAAATCATGAATATGAATATCACCATCTCTATGAGCATTAGCAATTTCATCATCATAAACTTCACTTAACCAATAATTAGCTGTTATAGCTCCAGAATTTGATAAAATAAGGCCACCAACTGAATATGTTACAGTAGAATTTTCTTTAACTCGCCAGTCATTAATTTTTAAATAGTTATTAACTAATGATTTATAGTCAAGCAATGTATTTTTGGCATTTCTTACATTTTCATGTTGACGACGATATAAAATATAAGCTTTGGCAACTTCATCATAACCAGCTTGAATTAAAACAGTTTCAACGCTATCTTGAATATCTTCAACGCCAATGTTACCATCTTTTATTTTAGATTGAAAATGAGCAGTAACCCTTAAGGCCAAAAAATCTATAATTGAATCATTATATTCTTTTTTTGTTGCTTCAAAAGCTTTTTTAATGGCATCAACGATTTTACTAATATCAAAATCTTTTATTGTTCCATCTCTTTTAATAACATTATACATTTCCTTTTTCCCCCTTATTTAATTCCTCTTAATTTTGCATTTGGAACATATTTTTTTGCAACTTCTAAACATTGTTCCAATTCATTTGTTGTTAAAGCATGTAATGATTTGTCTAAAACACTATCTTGATATTGATAGCATTGAATAAAATATCTTTTGGCATTTTTAATTAGTTGACCAATTTTTTCAAAGTCACTTAAAGAATGAAATTCTTTAACTACTGTTGTGCGAAATTCATATTCTACATGGTTTTCTAATAAAATGTTGATACTTGACAATATATTAGCAATATTAACTTGATGATTAGTTGTTATATGATATTTTTCTAGACTGTTTTTTAAATCCATGGCCACATAATCAACCAAATTTAAGGAAATTAATTCTTGAAGTATTTCAGGATTTGAACCATTAGTATCAAGTTTCACTTTAAAACCTAAATTTTTAATTTTAATAATGAAATTTTTTATTTCCTTTTGTAATAATGGCTCTCCACCAGTGATAGCCACTCCATCAAGCTTATTTGTTCTTGATTTTAAAAAAGAAAAAAAGTCGTCCTCAGTAATATCTGTAGCATTTTCTTTATCACTTAATAAAGAAGAATTATAGCAGAAAGGACAACGAAAATTACAACCTTTAAGAAATACTGTACACGCAATGTGTTCAGGAAAATCTAGCAAGGTCATCTTTTGCAAGCCACCTATAATCACGCTAATCCCACCTTAATGAGTGTGTCTTTATCTTAGCATAAAATTTAAAGAAAAAAAATATTTTTTTAATAAATTTTTTAACTTCATCATTTTGCCTTTTTTTGTG
>CANQTM010000060.1 GCA_947626825.1 uncultured Bacilli bacterium
AATAGTTATTATACTCCTTTATAATTTTTTAATCGGTAACATTTTAACTAATGAATGGCGGTAACATTTCTAAAAAAAGATTAACATAATTATATTAAATGATTGAAAATATGGACTAATTTTAGTAATATAAAGTTAATGGTGGTGATTATAATGATTAAAAAATGGTTGTTGTATATTACTGGCTTTTTTAGTGGTATGTCTGTTATGGCTATTGAACTTGGCGCATCAAGATTACTAGCTCCATATTTTTCATCTTCACAAATTGTATGGACAATTGTTATTGGTACAATAATGATAGCAATGGCTATGGGAAATGTTATTGGTGGAAAAATGGCTGATAAACATAAAAATCCTTCCAAATTATTTACATGGCTATTTATTGATGCTATTTTTATTGCTTTAATTCCTTTATTTGGAAAATTTGTAATAGCTGGTGTTGCATTGCTTTTAGCTTTAATTGTAAAATCAAATTATTTAATTTGGGCAGCTTTTGTTTCCTGTCTTTTACTATTTGTTTTTCCATTGTTAATATTAGGAATGGTAACTCCTAACTTGGTGAAATTTGCTTTAAATGATGATACAAAAGAAAGTGGAAAAACTGTTGGTATTATTGAAGCTTTAAATACAATAGGTAGCATTATAGGAACTTTTTTACCAACATTTGTTACAATACCTAATGTTGGAACTGCTTGGACCTTTGTCATCTTTTCAACAATTTTATTAATTATTTGTTTGATATATGTGATTTTAAAATATAATAAAAAAGAAAAAGATGAAAAGAAAAATAAAAAATTTATTATTAAAACAACAAGTTGCATACTTGTTGCAATATTGGCATTAAGTTTAGGTGGGGCTTCATCTAAAATAAAAACTGCATTTTGGGCAAATAATACTAAATATGAAGGTGAATCAATATATAATTATTTAAGAGTTGAAGAAACTGATGATGCAATTATATTATCTACAAATGTTTTATTTGGTGTTCAATCTATGAAAATGAAAACACCTGGTTTAACTAGGATGTATTATGATTATGCATTAGCATCACCAATTATGGCAAATGGTACATCAAAACATTTAGACATCTTAATTTTAGGATTAGGAACTGGCACATTTGCAACTCAATGTAGTCGCTATTTTTCTGATGTTTCTATTGAAGGCGTCGAAATTGATCAAAAGATTGTTGATTTAGCTTATCAATATTTTGATATGAATTTAGCAGATGAAAATGTTTATGTTACTGATGGTCGTGCATTTTTAGATCAATGTGACAAAAAATATGATGTTATTATGGTCGATGCCTATCAAGATATTACAATTCCTTTTCAAATGTCTTCAATTGAATTTTTTCAAAAAGTTAATGATCATTTAAATGAAAATGGTAATATGATAGTAAACATGAATATGTACACTTCCAAAGAAGGGAGCATTAATGATTATCTTCAAGAAACAATTTCTCAAGTTTTTGACTCTGTTTATGTTGTTAAATGTAATACAACAAGCATGGAACTATATGCAAGTAATAACTACAATGTCAAAGAAGCTTTAGAAAAGAATATACAAACAATTGATAAATATGAATTAAAAAATATGATGAATATTGTTTTAAGTAATTTAGAAGAAATAAAGCCAAATGGTTATATTCTTACCGATGATAAAGCACCAGTTGAATTATTAGGTATGAAAGTCCTTGATGAACTTATTTTTGATGAAATAAATTATTATAAAGAACAAATTAAAGGTAAATCATTAAAAGAAATTTATGAAATGTTTGTTAACGGAGAAATATTCTAAAAAACTATAACCAAAATAAAAAATGATTAATATCACTTAATCATTTTTTATTTTATTAAAATTCACAATTATTAACTGTTCTTGGAAATGGAATAACATCTCTAATATTTTGCATTCCTGTAACATACATTACCATTCTTTCAAAACCAAGGCCAAAACCAGCAGAGCTTACGCCACCAAAACGTCTTAAATCTAAATACCATTGCAAAGAATCGTGTTTCATTCCTAATTCATCCATTCTAGCAACCAATTTATCATAATTTTCTTCTCTTTGTGATCCACCAACAAGTTCACCAATATGAGGCACTAATAAATCACATGCAGCAACTGTTTTACCATCTTCGTTTTGTTTCATATAAAATGCTTTTATTTCTTTTGGATAATCGATTAAAAATAAAGGACCGTTAATAATTTGTTCACATAAATATTTTTCGTGTTCAGAATTTAAATCCATACCCCAAAAAATATTTTTATTTTCAAAATTAAAGCCATCAGTCACAGCTTTTTTCAATCTATCTATTGCATCGCTATAAGTCATAACCGCAAATTTAGAATTTAAAACATGATTTAATCTTTCAAGTAATGTGTTGTCAATCATTTTGTTGAAAAATTCCATTTCTGCTGGACATTCTTCTAAAACAGATGATATACAATATTTAACCATATCTTCTATTAATGACATATCATCTTCTAAATCAGCAAAAGCAATTTCGGGTTCTACCATCCAAAATTCAGCAGCATGACGAATTGTATTTGATTTTTCAGCTCTAAATGTTGGTCCAAAAGTATAAACATCTCTAAAACATTGTGCAAAAGCTTCAGCATGAAGTTGAGCAGAAACTGTTAAATTAGTATGTTTACCAAAGAAATCATCTTTATATCCTTTTGATAAATCATGTAATGAAGTAACAGTAAATGTTTCTCCTGCTCCTTCGGCATCATTGCCAGTAATTATTGGGCCATTAACATAAACAAATCCCTGATTTTGAAAAAATTCATGAATAGCCATTGCTAAAACAGAACGAACTCTAAAAACAGCAGCAAAAGTATTTGTCTTTGGTCTTAAATGAGCTATTTCTCTTAAAAATTCAAAACTATGTCTTTTCTTTTGTAATGGATATGAAATATCACATTTCGAAACTAATGTTAATTTTTTTAAAACAATTTCAAAAGGTTGTTTACCTTCACTTGTTATTTTGAATTCTCCATAAGCATTAATTGCATCACCTGTATTTAAAGAGGCACATAAATCATAATCATCATCGCCTTTATTATAAACAAGTTGTACATTTTTAAAATAAGTGCCATCATTTAATTCAATAAAACCTATGCTACCATTATTTCTATTAGTTCTAACCCATCCATCTAATTCGACATATTCCAATTGATCTTTTTCAATTTGTGAACCAGTCTGAACAAGTTCATATAATTCTCTTGCAGTAACAAATTCAAACATACCAATTTTCTCCTCTTTATTTTGAAATTATAAAATTAATATTTCATTTTTATAAAGCATAATAACATTTTAAATTAATTTTGTCTTGCTCTTCTCATAATCATATTTGCTAATTTACTAATTAATTCATCATATGATATCGTTAATGTGTTTTCAATAGCCATATTATAAAACATATTAACTGTAGCAAAAACATGATATTTAACAATAAATAAAACTCTTTCTTTGAATTCTTTAAACTCATTAGAATCTAAAACTTCTCGTTTATTTGTTTTTTCAATTATGACTTTAGCAATATTTTCTGATAATGTTTTTTTAATATTATTTAATAATTTAAAACTAAATTTTTCGTTTTTTACTAATGCAAACATATATTTATCATTACACAAGCAATTAATTATTTCTGAAATATATAATTTAATTTTAGCTAATTCTATTGGATAAATATCGTTTTTATTAATAATATCTATTAATTTTTTATGAAAATTATTCTCAATTTCATTAATAACAGATTCTACACTTTTATAATGTAAATAAAATGTTTTTCTATTTATTTGTGCTAAAGTTGTCAAATTCGTTATGCGTATTTGGTCAACATCATTGTGGTCTAATAATTTAACTAATTGGTCTTTTATAGCTTCTTTTGTTTTAACAATACGACGATCGTTTTCGACTTTTAAATCAGTCTCTTGTGGATTGTTAATTTGGTTTTTCATAATGCTTTATTCCTTTCATTTAATTGACTGATTTTCTATTTGTAAAAGCTTTAAACAAGGTCATTTCATCAGCATAATCTAATTGTGCTCCCATTGGTAATCCATGGGCCAAACGTGAAACTACTAAATTTGGAAACTTTGTTAAAAGTTTTGTTATGTACATAGCTGTTATTTCGCCTTCCATAGTTAAATCAGTGGCTAAAATAATTTCTTTGATATCATTATCTTTTTCTATGCGAGAAATCAATGATGGAAGATTAATATCTTCATAACCTATATTTTTGCTTGGTGAAATATAACCATTTAAAATATGATATAATCCATGATATTCTTTCATTTTTTCAAAAGCGATAACATCTTTTGGTTGACAAACAACGCAAATTAAATGATGATCTCTTCCTTCTTCTTGACAAATTTCACATGGTTTTTCTTTTTCGGATAAATTGCCACAAATTGGACATCTTGAAATTTGATTAATAGCAGATATTGCACTTGATAAATTATCTAAATCTTCCTTTTTCATTGATAAAATATCAAAAGCCATTCTTTCAGCTGTTTTACTTCCCACACCAGACAATTTTTTCAAACTGTCTATTAAATTAAGAAAAGATTGTGGATATTCCATATTAAAATGGGAATCTCATATTAGCTTGTTGCTTAGCTAATATTTTTTGTTCTTCATTAACAACTAAAGTAATAGCTTCATTAATTGCAACAACTATCATATCTTGAAGCATATCTTTGTCATCAGGATCAATAATATCTTTATCAATATCAATACTTTTAATATTTTTCGCACCAGTGATAACAACTTTTATTCCCCCACCAGCAGAAACTACTTCAAATTCTTTAGCTTCTAATTCTTGTTGAGCCTTTTCCATTTCCTTTTGCATTTTTTGAGCTTGTTGCATTAAAGCGTTCATATTCATAATAGAGTCCTCCATCTTACTTATTCAATTTTTAAATCTTTACCAAATAAATCTCGGCCTAGTTCAATAGTTGCATCATCTAAAGTCTCAGATTCACTTACAACAACGTTTTTTTCATTTGAAACACTTACATGAGGTATTTCTTTGGGTGTTGGCAATTTATTTGCCTGTTTTAATTCAAAAAATTTCTTAGTCAAATCAATAAATGTAGATCGTTCTACAACATAAATTTCTAAATCATAATTCCATATTTCTTTTATAAATTTACGAATTAATAATAAATTGTTTTTTTGTTTAGCTTTGTTAGCTAACATTTTAAAATCAAAAACTAACATCATAAAATCCTTATTAGCTACACCAACTGTTGCATCAGCAATAAGTTGTGCTACATAACGAGTGTTTATATCATCAATATAATTTCTAATTTCTTTCCATTTAGCAATTAAAGATTCTTTAAATTTTTTATCACCTTGAATTAAAATATTGATGTATTCATCCATTGTATATGAAATAACTTCACTATCTTCTGGATTATCATATTTAGAAGTATTATTTGTTTTTTCTTCAACATTTGGTTGAATATTTTCAGTTTTTGGTTTTTCTTGAGTAACATTAACTTTATTATCTATAATAACTTCTTTAGGTTCTTCTTGAACAATTTTTACAGAAGTTATTTCGTTTTCAACATTATTATTTTGAGCAATATTATTTTTATTTTCCATAACTATATTATTGACATTTTCTTGGAAAATTGTTGGATTATTTGATAAAGTTTCAATTATTTTTAATGATGCAAGTTCGAAAAACAAACGATAATTAGTGGATAATTTATAATTATTCTTTGCATCATTTAAAATTTCAGTAACTTTTAAAGCTTTATCAGTAGAATAATAATTTAATATTTGTTTTGCTTGTGTGGCATTTAATCTTTCTAAAATGGTTTCATCACTAGTTGAGCGATAAACAATAGCATCTTTTAAGCAAACCATTAAATCATATGTCAATCTTTTAACATCAATACCTTTACCAATATATGTTTCTATCATATTTAAAACATCTTTTGTTTTACTTTCAGCTAATAAAAGCAAATATTCAACCATATCTTGGCTACTCATCATTCCATATATATCATAAATATGATTTAATGTTATATTATTTGCAGCATAAGAAACAACTTGATCTAAAATAGATAAAGCATCACGCATTCCACCATCTGCTAGTTCAGCAATTAATGAAGGCACATTTTCTTCATAAGTGATATTTTCAAGATTTAAAATATCAATAATTCTATGTTTTATAACATCCTCACTTATTTTAGAAAAATCAAACCTTTGACAACGAGATAAAATTGTAGGTAAGACCTTATGAACATCAGTTGTTGCTAAAATAAAGATAACATGTTCTGGTGGTTCTTCTAAAGTTTTTAATAGTGCATTAAATGCTCCTGGAGTCATCATGTGTACTTCATCAATGATATAAACTTTATATTTTCCTAAAATAGGTGCATATTTTACTTTATCAATTAATTCTCTTATTTCATCAACGCCATTATTAGAAGCAGCATCAATTTCTATAATATCAGGATGTGAATTGTTATTTATTGATTTGCAATTTTCACATTCATTACATGGCTTATGATCTTGACATGTACAATTAACAGCTTTTGCAAGTAATTTTGCAGTTGAAGTTTTTCCTGTTCCACGAGGACCACTAAAAATATAAGCATGAGCAACTTTGTTATTTTTAACAGCATTTTGCAATGTTTTTACTATATGATCCTGTCCAACTAAATTTTCAAAATTTTCAGGACGATATTTTCTATATAATGCTCGATATGCCATGTTTACTGCCTCCCCACATAAAGTAATTATACCATTTATCTTTTAGATTTAAAATAATTAGAAATTATTTTTGAGCAATTTTCGTTTTTATCATAATATTGAGAAATTGGATAGTGATTAAATCCTTTTATTTCAAACATTTTTAATGTGCTTTCAATCGCACCATCTTGATAACTTTTAGCACCATAAATTACTTTTTTTATTCTTGATTGAATGATTGCACCTGCACACATTGGACAAGGTTCTAAAGTAACATACATAATACAATCTTTCAAAAACCAATTATTTAATTTTTTACTTGCCTTATTAATAACCAATATTTCTGCATGCGCAGTTGCGTTTTTTAAATTTTCTTTTAAATTATGTGCTCTAGCAATAATTTTATCGTTTAAAACAATAACAGCCCCAATAGGGACTTCATCTTTATTATATGCCTTTATGGCCTCTTTATAAGCGCAATTCATAAAAAATTTATCTGTATGCATATTTTTCACCAACATGCATATTATAACATGTTAAAAATAATTTCTTAAAGATTTAAATTATAAAGTTTATTATATTTAAATTTGATAATTATTTTTTATCGTAAATTGACAAAGTAAATTCCGTTTTTACCCCGAAAGGTAGAAATTGCCAAAGAAAAATGCATTTTTTTAAAT
>CANQTM010000061.1 GCA_947626825.1 uncultured Bacilli bacterium
TTTAAAACTTAGTTATTCTAAGTCTTTTTTGCTTATTTTTTTATTTTTTACTTGATTTTATATAGTAAAGTCTCCTTATTCTAATTTTTCAAATGTATTACTATTGGCTTCATCATTTTCTTTTTTGCCAGAAAATTTAAAAAACATAGATAAATTTGCTAAGATAAGGGCTACTACAATATAAATATAAAAACCCCATCTAAAATTGCTACTGCTATTTGGATTGATATCTTCACATCTAATTAAACGTCCAACTAATTCAAGTAATTCTAAGAAAGAATTACCAGTATTTAAAACAAGTAATGAGGCCACAAAACCAAAAAATGTTCCTAAAAGTGTAGTAATGATAACAGTCCACAAAATAATAATATATTTTGTTGTCCCCTTTTTGCCTTTAAATAGATCATATCCTGTACATATTAAAGGACAGGCAATTAAAGATACTAAAACTGGTGAATATTGGAATATTGTAACAAATGAATCATCAGCTTCAGAATGTTCTAAAATAAATTGTACTAAGAAAAATAGACCCATTAAAATTAACATGTAGATTAAGCCAAATAAAATTGCACCTAATAAACCATTGCTATAACCTTTAGTATCCTTATTGATTTCTTTATTCTTTTCAGCCATTTTCTTTTTGATTTCTTCTTTACCTGTTTCATAACATGTCTCATGGACTGGAGTTAAAATTCCCCCAATATCAACAGAAAAGAATTTATCTTGATTAGTTATTGGCTTTTGACATATTCCACATAGCATTTCAACTTTGAAATCACATGCAATATATGAATCAATAAACTTGTCAAGAAAATCAACAATTAAATAAGAATCATCATTTGAAAGTTCAAAAGTAAATTGTAAATTTGTATCATTAAATACATAATCACTTATACAATATTTTGTTAATTCTTCTTCATTAAATATTGATAATACCTTTTTTAAATTATCATTATTTTGTTTAAGATTAGTAATGATATAAAGTGTTTTTGTTGAGCCTAATGTTTCCTTTAATGAAATATAAAAATCACGATATTTGCCATACATATAACCATAATCAACTGTAAGATTATGTTTTATAGCAAATTGCCTAAAATAGGAATTGGCCATTATAATTTCCTCCTTGAAAATATTATAAATGAAAATTGATAATCTTTCAATAAATATTATTTATTGAATAATGATAAAAAAAATGAAAAAAATTAAAGAAAAAATCAAAAAAAATTGATTAATAATAATGGAGGGCTTTATTATGAAAGTTAAATATCAACAATTATATAGTAATGAATGTGGTGTATGTGCTATAAAAAATTTATTGCAATTAAATCACATTAAAAAATTTGATTTTTCTATAAAATATAATGAAAATGGTACTTCATTATATGAAATGAGTAAAATTTTAAAAAAATATTTTCGCAATGTTAATGTTGTCGAATTTTCTATTTATGAAATAAGAAAAGTAAAAAAATTTACACCATTTATTTGTCTTATTAAAAAAAATAATATTTCTCATTATATTGTTATATATAAAAAAAATAATAAATATTTATATATTATGGATTCATTAGCCAAAAGAACATATAAAATAACTTATAAAATGTTTGAACAATTTGAAATTATTGCTAATATAATTGCTGAAAATAAAAAAGAAGTTTCTTTTTCTTTATTTCAATTTAAAAATGCCTTTATTATTTTTATTATTTCTATTTTTGAATCTTTATTTATGTTATCTACAACTATATTATTACAGCAAATAATTGATAATGGTTATAAAAATGCCTTATTATATTTAATTGTACAAGCAAGTTTATTAATTTTTACCACATATAAATGTAATGTGTTTTTAAAAATTTTTAAAAAAATTGACAAAGATATTATTTATAATACAATGAATAATATTTATAGTTTAAAAAAATCATATTTAAATAAACATCCAATTGATGAAGTTTATTATCGTCTTAGTGATGCTTATACTTATAAAAGTATGGTATTATCATTGATATTTAATATTTTAAATGATGTTATCTTAGCAGTTTTAGCTATTATTTTAATGTTTATATATTCTTATATTTTAGCTTTGATAGTATTAATTGCTTGTATAATTGTTATTATTATTGCTTGCAAGTTGTTCTTTAAAACAAAAGATATTGTTGAAAAAAGAAGAGTTAGTGAGTATACATTTTTTAATGGATATCGCGATAGTTTTAGCAATAATATTAAACAAAGTAGTTTAAAAACATCTCAAGAAAATCTTCTAAAATTTCAATTTTTAGATTATTGTTATAGTAAATTAAATATTATAAAAAACTTAATTTTGCTTTATTTTCAAACGATTATGATTTCATTGATTGTTCTATTATACTTTACTAATTTTTATAATGTTATTTCAATTGGCTCCTTAGTTGCTTTAATCAATTTAGTAACAATTGTTTTGCAACCAATATTAAATTTGTGTTCAGAAATAACTAATTTTTCAAATTATAATTTAGTTATTAAACGTTTAAAAGACATTAACGAAAATCAATGATTAAAGTTGATCATCAAAATCTAATTCTTTCCAAATGGCAGCAAAATATTCTTGAAACTTTGCAGTTTTTCGCACCTTTAATGGTGTTTTTTCATCATCTTTAAAATCTAAATCAATAATAAACTTTTTTTTGATTGTTGAAGGTCTTGCAGTTAATATGTATATAATATCAGCCATGGCAATTGCTTCAGTTATATCATGAGTTACTAAAATAGTGGTTTTCTTTTCTTGCTTTATTATATTATAAATATCATCTTGAACAGTAATCTTTGATTGATAATCTAGAGATGAAAAAGGTTCATCAAGTAATAAAATATCTGGATTTAAGATTAATGTTCTAATTAAGGCTACTCTTTGTTTCATACCACCAGATAATTCTTTTGGATAATAGTATTTAAAGTTAAATAATCCATATTTTTTTAATATTTCATCAATTTGTTTTTCACTTTCTTTTATGTGTTTAATTTCGGGTCCTAATGTTATATTTTTATAAACATTACGCCATTCAAATAAATTATCTTTTTGAAACATATAACCAATTTTTCCATCAATAGTAATATTTCCACTATCTGGTTTAATTAAGCCACTTATTAAATTTAAAAGAGTAGATTTGCCACAACCTGATGGTCCAACAATAGCTATAATCTGTCCTTTATTAATTTCTATATTAATATTTTCTAAAACTTTTGTTTCGCTTTTAATATTATAAAATGACTTATTAACATTCTCTAACTTTATTTGCATAAGCATCACCTTAACAATATATAATATTAATTTATTTATTTTTTGTTACATTTTAGGCCTTTATGATTATTAATGAACTTTTAGAAATTATCTTTAATAATATATAGTGTTAGTGTTTTAAAAAACACTTTTTCAATCAAAGGAGTTTTGATTTAAGTGAATTCAAGTAAAATCTACCAAAAAAAATTGCAAAAAGAAAAAGCCATAATTATTGCAATTCAAATAAGCATAGTGATAGTTTTTTTAGGTTTATGGGAAATGTTTGCTAAATTAAATATCATTGATGATTTTTTATTTTCATGTCCTTCAGAAATCTTTAAATTACTAATTGCTAATATCAAATCAAATGAAATCTTTATACATATAAGATATTCTTTATTAGAAACTTTAATTGCTTTATTTATTGGTACTTTTTTAGGAATAGTTATGGCTATTTTATTATGGTTTTCTGAAAAAGCATGTAGAATAATGGAACCATTTTTAGTAGTTTTAAATGCTTTGCCAAAAACTGCTTTGGCACCAATTCTTATTGTTTGGGCAGGAACTGGTATGAAAGGTATTGTGGTTGTTGCCATTTCTTTATCTTTAGTAATGACAATAATTTCTGCCTTAAATTTCTTTAGAAGTGTAGATCAAGAAAAAATTAAAATGTTAAAAACCTTTAATGCTAATAAATTTCAAATTTTGTTTAAATTAATTTTACCAGCTAATTTTGTAAATTTAATTAGCATTATTAAAATAAATATAGGATTAACTTGGGTTGGTGTTATCGTTGGTGAGTTTTTAGTTTCAAGGTTTGGTATTGGCTATATTGTTGTATATGGAGGACAAGTTTTTCAAATGGATCTTGTCATGATGGGAGTTGCTGTTTTAGCAATTTTGGCCTTTGCCATGTATTTAATAATCTCCTTAATTGAAAAATATTTTAAAAACAAAAGATAAGGAAAGGATAATTTTATTTATGAAAAATAAGGAAATACTTCTTCTAACATGTTTATTAGCACCACTATCATTTAATTCATGTGCAAAAGATGAAAATAAAATTACTGTTGCTGAAGTTACAAGATCAATTTTCTATGCTCCAATGTATGTGGCATTAAACGAAGGCTATTTTTCAGAACAAGGCCTTGATGTTACTTTAATTACAACTCCAGGATCTGATAAAACTATGTCAGCATTGCTTTCAAAAGAAGCACAAATAGCATTAATGGGGCCTGAAACCACAATTTATGTTTATAATAATGGTCAAAAAGATTATGCTGTTAATTTTGCACAATTAACGCAAAAAGATGGTAGCTTTTTGGTATCACGAGAATATTATGAATATGATAATTTTGATTTTGATAAATTAATTGGTGCATCAATAATTGGTGGTAGAAAAGGTGGTATGCCTGAAATGATTTTAGAATATGTATTAAAAAATATGGGTTATGATGTCTCTCATGAAGATGAAAATGCCCAAATTTATATTCGTACAGATGTCAATTTTGATGTAATGGCTGGTGCCTTTGCAAGTGGTAATGATGATTTTGTTGCCTTATTTGAGCCATCAGCAACGGCTATGGAAGAAATAAATGAAGGTTATATTGTTGCTAGTATTGGTAAATTAGGTGGCGATATTCCTTATACATGTTTTTCAGCATTACAAAGTTATTATGATTCTAATGAAGAACAAATAGAAAAATTTGCTAAAGCTATAAAAAAAGGACTTGATTATGTTCATAGCCATAGTGCAAATGAAATAGCCAAATCCATTTATAAAAGTTTTCCATCTACATCAATTGAAACCACAAGTAAAGTTTTAGAAAGATATATCTCTATTGATACTTGGACTAGTGATTTAAAACTAACTCCTGAAGGATTTGAAAAATTACAAGATGTTTTAGAAGAAGCAAATGAATTAAAAAATAGAGTACCATATGAAAAACTTGTAACTAATAAATATATTTAATTAGATGACATTATTTTTTCTGAATTAAACATTTTTGTTAGTGCAAAGATTCCTAAACCAATATATGCTAAAGTTGATAATATAGTAATAAAAAGATTTAGAAAACTAATTGTCATTCCGAAAATTCCTTTAATGCATAATACAATATTATATATTGGTATCAAATAAAAGAAAGTATTAACATCTTGGCCTCCAATATTAATAAATGATAATAAACCAATAAACATTACAAGTACCATTATCATTGATGACCATTGTGAGGCCTCTTTTATTGTTTTAGCCATTGTTGAAATTAATGATAAGATAGTTGTAAATAAAATTACTGTTAAAGCAATAATGATAAAAATTGATAAAAATTCTTTTATACCATAAATGTTAAAATTTAAATCAATACCACTTAACTCATCCATGTTCAAAAGTTTTGGAAATGATAATAATAAACCAATAGTTGAGGTAATAGCAGAGGCTAATGATGTAATAGATAAAGCAATTATTTTTCCAATAGCAATATGACTTCTTTTAGTTGGTGTAACTAATAATGTAGCTATTGTTCCTCTTTCTTTTTCTCCAGCAATTGATTCTGTTGATATAGCTAAACAACCAGAAAATAAAAATATCAATAAAATAAATGGGACGATAGATGATAGTAAACTTGTAATTATTGAATTTGTATCGGCTAAATCATAAATAACATCTGGATTATTGTTAACATAATATTCATATGTTACATTAGTACTATCACCTATAAATAATTCAAAGTAATAACTATAAATTGTTTGTGAATGTGTTGATTCAGAGTTATAAAATAATGATACATTTGGTGTTTGTCCGTTTTCTTTTTTATTAACAAAATTTTCATCAAAAACAACATATAAATCAATTTCGTCATCAACAATTTTATTTTTTATTGTTTCTTCATTAATATTAAAATCTTTATTTAAATTTATTTTATATTTATCATTTTGAAAATAATTTTCATATTCAGTAGGGCAATTTGCTACATAAATATTATATTGATAATCATCAGATGGCAAAAAAGCAGAAGAAAGTACTGTACCCATAATAGAATAAATTATAAAAATTAATATTCCAGGCATAAACAAAGAAGCTAAAATTCTTTTATCTGTAAAAAAACGTCGAAGTTCTTTTTTAATAATAGTTAATATTTTATTCATGTTGTTCACCAACCATTTCTTGATAAAGTCTAAAAAATTCATCTTCTAATGAATGTTCTTTAGTAAGATTTGCCAATGAATCTTCAACCATCATTTTACCATTAAAAATAATGCCAACACGATCACATATCTTTTCTACTAAAGAAAAAATATGAGTTGAAATAATTATAGTTTTACCTTGATTTTTTAAATCAATAAGAAAGTCAGTTACAGTTTTAGCTGTAATAACATCAAGGCCATTTGTAGGCTCATCAAAAATAATTAAATTTGGATCATGAACTATTGAAATAACTAAAGATACTTTTTGTTTCATACCTGTAGATAAATCACCAATTTTAACTTCTTTAAATTCTTCAATACCAAATTTTTGGAAAAGGCGTTCTTTTCTTATTTTTTTTGTTTCATCATCAACGTCATGTAATTTTGAAAAATAATCATATAAATAATTAGGAGTAAAGAAATCTTCAAGTTTCAATTCACTTGTTAAAAAGCCAATTTTTCCTCTAATGGCACTTGGATTTTCTTTAACACTAATTCCATCAATAAAGGCATCGCCAGAATCAGCTTTTATTAAGGTAGAAATAATTCTTAGTGCTGTTGTTTTCCCTGCACCATTAGGGCCAAGTAGACCATATATTTCACCTTCATTAGCTGTAAACGATAAGCCATCTAATGCAACTTTATATTTATCTTTTATATGCATGTTTTTTCTTTGCTTAGCAGATAATTTAAATGTTTTTCTTAAATCTTTAACTTCTAATTTTAAATTCATGATTTTAATTCCCCTTCTTATTAAAATCATACCATACTTTATTGAAAATACAAAATAAAATAATAGTAATTACGCATGAAAATTTAATCAAAAAATAAAGTTTTTTTATTTTTGTTGACATTGTTATTATACTATGAT
>CANQTM010000062.1 GCA_947626825.1 uncultured Bacilli bacterium
TTTTGTTTTATAAGGTTTAGCAAAGTCTGGTAATATTTCTTTTTTCATAACATAAAGTATTATATCATAGTATAATATCAATGTCAACAAAAATAAAAAACTTTATTTTTTGATTAAATTTTCATGCGTAATTACTAATTAAGTAAATTATATTGAAAAAATAACTTGAATAATTTAAAATTATTCATATATAGGGGTGGCAAAGATGAATAAATTACTAGCTGGATGTCCAGTAGGTGGTTGTAGTGATAATAATGACATAATTTGGATAATACTTTTAGTTATTATTGCCGTTTTAGCGATAATTATTTTAATTTATTTCTTAGTTAAGAAATTTAAGAAAAAATAAAAGTTATTTTCCATTTTTTTCATTAATACATAAAATAAAGATATATATCTAAAAATATCAATGGTATGAATAATTTATCATTGATATTTTATTTATGCAGAAAGGATTAGATTATATGAAGATTATAAAAATAATTGGTTTAGGTCTTTTAGTTCCTTATGGAATTGGTTTAATATCTTGTGAAAATAATGAAAAGTCAAATAGTAATAGTATGTCAAATACACCATCAAATACATCATCATCTAATAGTCAAAGTTCATCAGAAGTTCAAACTAAAACTTATAAAATTGGTTTAGGTTATAAAGCAAACTTTGATAATCTAAATAAAGTTAATGTAACAGGTTCAATGACAACATTTGATGAAAATGGCAAAATAGTTACTAATAGAATGGATAAAGTATATCTTAATTTGCAAGGCGATACTATAAAAAATAGTATTACTATTAAAAACTTAGATATTAATGAAGAATATGTTAAAACTGTTTTAGAAGAAGGCAAAGAATATACTGTTGAAAATATTACCAACATGGCTGAACAAATTGAAAGTTTTAATAATTGGAGTATTGGTAAAACAATTAATGAAATAAAATCATTTAGTGAAACTAAAAATGGACAAATATATTTAAAAGAAAACACAATTAAAAAAGTAACAATGCCAGTTGGTGATTTAATTGCCACACTAGATAATGCCTACACAACAAAAGATTATACTATTAAAGATTTAGATTTAAACGCTAAAACGGGAATTGCCATTAGTGCAAGACTTGCAAATGATAATAGTTTAACAGCTTCTCATATTGTCGATGTTGATATTTATGGAACATTAGTAAAAGATAATAAAGTAGTAGCAGCAAGTTTTGATAGTTTAAGTTTTGACTTTAATGTTAATAATGAAAATGGCACTTTAACTTTAAATGATAAATCTCAATCATATGATAAAGACAATTTTGTTAAATCAAATAAGTTTTTAAAAGATAGTTATGTTTTTGCAAATGATAATAAAAATATTTTAAGATGGTATAAACAAGCCAATATAATTGAACAAAATATTATAGGAAAAACTTCATCTGAAATCGTTTCGTTAGATATGAGTGATAAGACATTTAAAGATATTACCATTGAAACAAATATGATTTTAAAAGGATTAGCAAGAGCTACAAATTATGCAACAAATCCAATAACTAAATAATAAAATGAAATACAATATATTAAAAGTAAACAACTTTTAGTAGGTTGTATTTTTTTATTTAATATTTTATAATTAATCTATGTTTTTTGGAGGAATTTATGAAGTTAAAATTTCATGCAATAAATACATTATTAATATTTGCTTGTTCTTGTACTTCAAATATAAAAAATAATAGTGTTAATGAAGAATTGGAAATAAAACAAATTGAATATCAAGATGTCTTTAATGATTTTAACATTTTATATAATGATGCTTTATTAGAAACAAATAAAGATCTAAGAATCATTAAATTTGCTAAGGCTGAAGCTAACTTGCTTGATAGTGCTATGGTCATACCACTTTCATCATTTGATTGTTATTATAAAGTTACTCGTTTAGTTCCTTTTTTAACCTCTCCAATTACTCTAAATAATGATAATTTAAATTTAAAATATCAATTAGCTGTCAATGAAATAATAAATCAAGATGATTATAATAATATAGAAAATTTATATAACTTAGCATTAAAAAATCAAAATGAATTTAATATTATTGACTATTTGTTAAAAAATAATTTTACATTAAATAAAAATATTACTATTCCTTTTTTTACTGGGTTTTTTGATAATTTAAATCCATTAGAAATATCAACAATTGAAAATAATTATATTATTAGAAATTGTTTTGCAAGTTTATTTACATATGATATTTTTGGTAACTTAGTAAATGAACTAGCTAAAAGTTATACAATATCTAATGATTATAAAACATATAATATTGTCTTAAAAGACAATTTAAAATATGTAAATTATCAAAATGAAATAATTGATAATATTAAAGCAATTGATTATGTTAATGGATTTAAACAATATTTATTAACTAATCCAAACAATTTATTTGATATAGTTAATGCCAAAGAATACATTGATAAAAAATGTAATTTTGATGAAGTTGGTTTTAAAGTTATTGATGATTTAACATTTCAAATAAATTTAAATAATAGTAATTATGATTTTATTAATAATTTAACTAATATTTGTTTTCAACCAATAAAAGATCAAATAAATTTTGAATACGATAACCTTGAAAACATTTTATTTACAGGTGCTTTTGTTGTTAATAAATTTTTAGATAATCAAGTTGTTATTACAAAAAATAAAAAATATTATGATGCAAAAAAGGTAAATTTAGATTCTATTACTTTTATAAATGATAATAATGATGAAAATACATTAACTAATTTTAAAGAAAATAAATATAGTGAAATATCATTTTTAGAAAATGATCCTATTTATTTAATGATAACTAATGATAAACAATTATCAAATAAAATTATCTATTCACCATTATCAGATATCACTAATTTTGGTATTTTAAATTTAAATAAAATAAATTGTCAAATTAATACTAAAAATGCTTTAACTAATATTAATTTTCGTAAAGCAATTGTTCATGCATTTGATAAAAAAACATATTATAAATCTTCTTTTCCATTAGATATGTCGTCATTTATTTTAAGAAACACTTTAACACCATATTATTATGAAAAATTAGAAAACGATATAACTTTTTTAGATAAAACTTATCAAAAAAATATTTCTTATGGAGATATAGTTGCAAGTTTTTTAAAAATTGATAATTTAAATGATCATAAAGATTGTTTTTACGATTTAAATTTAGCTAACAAATATTTAAATAAATATTATGAAGAAGTAGGCAATAATAATATTGTTACTTTAGATATATTAACTATTGCTAATTCTACCTTATTTTCAAGAATAAAATCTTTTAAAAATATTATTGAAAATAATTTAAATCATAAAGTAATAATTAATGTTATCGAATGTGAAAACCAATTTTCATATTTTAAAAGAATCAATGACCTTGAATATGATATTTTACTAGATGAAGCTTGGATTGGAAGTCTTAAAACACCAAAAAGTTATTTAGAAATATTCACTTTTGAATATAGTGATAATATTCTAAAATATTATGGATTTAGTTCAAAATAAACTAAATTTCTTTTTGTTATTGTTTTATTTATAGGAGGATATTTATTATGTATAAAAAAATATTATCTTATTTATATAAAATAACACCATATGTTATCATATTACTTTTTTCGTGCTTAGGTTGTTTTTTACTTTTTAAAGCAGGAATTAATAGAGGCGATGATTTTAATTTTCATATTCCTAATATATTAGAACAATATAAAACTATTAAAAGTAATCATTATCTATCGCCAATAAGTGGTTATTTAGGTATTGGACTTGGTAGTGGTAATCGTTTGTTTTATTCACCATTACCACACTTAACTGTCACTATTTTAGCTTTATTTTTAAATTTATTTAATGGTTCTATTATTTTAGCTTATAAAGTAACTATTATATTATCAATTTTTATTTCAGGAATCTTTATGTATCGTTTTAGTATGCATTTTACAAATAATAATAAAATAGCTTCTATTATTGCTAGTTGTATTTTTGTTTTATACCCATATCGTTTATTTGATGCATTTTGTCGATTTGCTTTTGCAGAAACATATTCATTTATGTTTTTACCTTTATTTTTTATGGGATTATATGATATATGCCATTTAGAAAAAGATGATATAAAAATATTACCATTTGTCGAAACAATTTTAGGTGGTTCTTTATTGTTTTTATCACATAATCTAACAGCTTTTTATAGTTTCTTATTTGGAATAATTTATTTATTATGTAATATCAAAAATATCATTAAATTAGTTAAAAATAAAAAATATATATCATATTGTGCTTTATCAATTGTATTACTTTTAGGAATATCATCTATTGCAATGTTTAGTCAAAGTGAACTTATGCAAACAAATTTATATAATATTTCAAATCGTGTTAGAATGTGGACTGATGTTGAAACAGTATTATCAAGAACTGGTGAAGAATTTGATTATTCTGGGTTTTTAAATATAGTATATTTGTTTAATTCCTTTAATGGTTATTTATCATTATCTAAAATTTATCTTGAAATTATTTTTTATCTTATTTTTTCAATTTTATTTGTTGTATGTTCAAATTTATTAAATAAAATAAAAAATAATAAATTAAAAATTAGTTTTAAAATATCAGCTACAATATTGTATATAAGTTTAATATTAATTGTGAGTCGTCGTTTTGAATATATTATTGGTTCTTTAATTTTTGTTATTTTATATTATTTAGTAATTTTATTTTATCATAATGAAAATCTTAACAAACCTTTAAAAGAAGATAAAATATATAAAAACGTTTTATTTTATTTTTCATTCGTTTCCATCTTTATTTTAATATTTATGATGGAAAATAAAACAATTTGGACAATATTACCTGCACTATTTTTAAATATTCAATTTCCATGGCGTTTATGGGCTCTAGTACAATTATTTATACCAATAGTTATTGCTTTAATAATACATTATTTTGGCTTTTGTAAAATATTAAGTTTGTTACTTACTATTCTTGTTGGATTTTTAATGGTTACAAATCAACCATTACTAGAAAAAAGAATGATGTCTGAATATCATCGTGATGATTGGTGGGTTTATGAAATAAAAGATGAATTGTTGGATAGGAGCTCATCACTTGGCTATAATAAAGAATATATTCCACAAGTATTTTTAGATAATGATTATCAAACTAAATATGATAATAGTTTATATAAACAAATATATACAAAAATAAGATATAATACTGATGCATATGAAGATTATTTTTTAAAACCTGTTTTTCTTGAAGGAAATGGAACAATAACTATAAATGATGCTTTTTCACCAAATTATGATATGGATATTATTGTTTTAAATGATAATGCTTTAATACAAATGCCTTTATTTTATTATCCTGGTTATCAAATAGAAATAATAAATAATAAAACAAAACAAAAAATAAAACCAATTAATATTGATGGTTTAGTATCATTTAATTTAGATTCTGGAACATATCAAGTTAAAACACATTATATTGGTACACCATTAAGAATTTTTTCTAAAATATTTTTTACAATTTCTATAATTGGAACTTTAGTTATGTTAATTTATGGACTTTATATAGAAATTTTAAAAAAGAAATATCTAAAAAAAATAAAAATTATATTAAATGAATATCAATTTTAAAAGGAGCATAGAACATGGCAACAAAAATTAAACAAGTTTCTAAAAATGAATTTAACGATTTAATGAATTTAATGAATTTATCTTTTGATTTAAAAAATGATGATAAATTTGAACATTTATTACCTAAACTTTATTATAAAGATAATAAACATATGGTTCATTATGGTTTATATGAAGATAATAAATTAGTTGCAAGTATTGGTTTATATGAAATGACTTTAATTTCTAAATATTCTACTTTGAAAGCTGGCTGTATAGGAGCTGTTTCAACTCATCCTGATTATCGTTTAAAAGGTTATTTCAAATATTTATTAAAAAAAGTTATTTCTTACAGTAAATCAAAAAAATATGATTTATTATTTTTAGGTGGTAATCGTTATCGTTATGGACATTTTGGTTTTGAAAATGGTGGTAGAAAATTGGTTTTATGTCTTTCATCAAGAACTAAAAAAGAACTTAAACCATTAAATTATAATGTTTATCCTTTAAAAGAAGATAATCAAAATGATCTTAAAGAATGTTTAAAATTATATAATAAACAACCACAAAGAATAAATCGTAATATCAATAATTTTTATAAGCACTTATTATCTTGGAATACAATTCCATATGTTGTTAAGGTAAATGATAATGTTGTTGGGTATTATTGTTTAAAAAATGAAGAATTAGTTTATGAACTTGTTTATAAAAAAGGATATAAAGATACATTATTTGATAGTTGTTTGTTAGATAAAAAAGAAATACATATTTTAACATCAATGGATGAATTCAATAAAGACACTTTAAAAAAAGTTGATTGGTTTAGAGCAGAACATAATGAAATGTTTTTAGTTTTTAATTGGGATAATGTAGCAAAATATCTTAATTTTAGAAAAAATTATCAAGATGAATTTAATAAATTATCTAACAAAGAAAAAATTCTTTATGGACTAGGTAATGACACTTGTGATAGTAAATTTGGAAATTCAATGTATATATTTGTAAATGATCAAGGATAATTTATAGTTATAAATTATAAAAAGAAGGCTTTGAAGCCTTTTTTAAGTTATATAAAAAAATAAATAATATTTCATTTTAAAATGGTATCATATTCCATTGCTATTCGTCTTCATAATAATGAGAATGGTCAATTTACTTCATGAACATTTCACAATTGTTGACTTGTTCGATCAAGGCACATTCAATGAGTTTGAAAATATCTGATTAATCGATAGTGCTTTTTTACAAAGCATCAAGATAAGAATGTTTGTCAATTTTGCTCCAATTAGATGTTCAATTAAATGAAGACAGATTAACTGCAAGAGTAGGAAATGCCACAATAAATGCTTCAATATTAAAAA
>CANQTM010000063.1 GCA_947626825.1 uncultured Bacilli bacterium
CAAGCATCTTTTGAATTGTCTTTATTGAAATCGCTTGGATTGTTAATCAATTCCTTTGCCTTAGCAATTAATTTATTTCTTTCATACTTTGATTTCTCAGCATATTCAGAACTATAGAATATTACTATACTATTTTTGTTTAAGGTGCATATCTAAAAAAATTGTATTATTTAAATTAAAATGTTATGTAATTGAACTACTAAAAATTTCATGTATTTCATTTTGAATACAGATTATCATCTAGTAAAATATGCAGAAGAACCTTTCCATTTTGATGAAAATTAGTAATAAGTCTTCCTACAAATTAAAAGGAAAATTTTTATTTTATATTTTATAAATTGATTGTATGGTAAAACTAAAAATCTTTTATTATTTAAGTTAATAATGTATAATATTTCTAGGTGAATAACTATGTTAACAATAAATAAAGTCACAAAAAAATATAACATAAAAAAGAAAAATGAAGTTATAGCATTAAAAGATATTGATTTATCTTTTGAAAATAAAGGCTTAGTTTTTGTTGTGGGTTCATCAGGAAGTGGTAAAACAACACTTATGAATATAATTGGAGGCATAGAAAGCCCAACAAATGGTAATGTTCAAATAAATAATAAAAATATAGGAAATACAGAAAAAGAACTAGAAATATATAGAAATAAATATATAGGATTAGTATTTAAAGATAACAATTTAATAGATAATATAACAGTTTATGATAATTTATCATTAGTATGTTCACAAAAAGATAAAATAGAAAATTATTTAGAAAAATTAGGATTAAAAAAATATGAAAATAGATATCCAAATGAATTAGATGGACTATCAGGAGGACAAATACAAAAAATAGCAATAGCAAGATCATTACTAAAAGAAGCAGAAATATTGTTATTAGATGAACCAACATGGAATTTAAATGAACAAACAAGTAAAGAAATATATGATTTATTAAAAGAAATAGCTAAAGAAAAATTAGTAATAGTAGTGACACAAACAAAAAAAGTTGCTGAAGAATATGCAGATAGAATAATAGAATTAAAAGATGGCATTGTAGTTACTGATAGAATAATAGAATTAAAAGATGGAATGGTAGTCACTGATAAAATAATAAATAAAAGTGAAAACAAATTAGAAATCAAAGAAAAAGAAAAAAAGAAAATAAATAAAGATAATTTATTAAAATTAGTATTAAATAATATAAAAACAAATAAACATGGAATAATTTTCAATATATTAATAATGTGTTTATGTTTTATTTGTGTGTCAATCAGTTTTTCAATTGTAGATTATAATCGAATAGATGCAGATATAAAAAATTTAAAGACAATTGATGAGATAGAAACATTTACATTAGAATATAATAATAGAACAAATAATTTATCATATTCGCAAGTAGAACAAATAAAAGAAAAATTTCCAGAAATGAAATATATCCAAGATGGAGTAATTAATAGTTCACAAGATATAATAGATTTAGGAATGGAATTTTATGATAATTATAATGAAATTAAAGATGATGGAATCTATATTTTTGAATATAAAATTCAAGAAGCGATTAACAATGGAAAATTATTTTATGATGAAAATGGTGGCAATGTTATTAAAAAAACAGATGAAATAAATTATGAAAATCTTTCTAATACATATTTATTATTAGAAAATTCAAATTATAAAAAATATTTACGTATTGATGGAATTATTAAAAATTTATATGATTCTAATAGTTCTTTTTCATATAGTGGTAATAAAAATTATTATGACTTATTTCAATATAAATCAAGTATTTTATATTTAAAAAATAGTTTGTACGATAATAATTTTTCACATGAAAATAAAGAATTAAGTTTTATTAATTTTCAAAAAGATTCTGCAAAGGTATTAATAAATGACAAAGAATATGATAAACCTGAGTTAATTTTTTGTGAAACTATTGATGATAAAATTTTAACAGATAGTCAATTAATTAACACAAATTCTTATTCACATTTTTATGTAGAAAATGAAAATGATATTTATATTTCATTACCATTGTATAATTTAATTTTTAATGAAAATTTTAGTTTAAATTATTTTCTTGATGTTAATGAAAATGAAAACAATATAATTAAAAATTATCCTAATCATATTGGCGAAAAAATATCTTTAGAAATAATTGATCCTTTTTATAGTAGTTTTAATACAAATTATAGTGATCTAACTTTAAAAGGTGTAATTTTATCAGAATTTGAAGATTGGATTGAGTTTAAAATATTATTGGATGAAAACAAATATAACGAAATGTATAAATTATTTGAAAAAACAAGTATTTATATTGATAAAGATTCTATTAAAAATATCGACCAATTTGTTAGTGAATGTGCTAAATTATTTATTTCTCCATATTATATATGTTCCCAAGATGTCATAAATTTTGAAAAAAAGATTATTGAACCATTGAGAATAATTAATATATTCCTTTTAGTGTTAATTTCATTAATTAGTTTTATAGTAATGTATAATTATTTTAATAAATTGATTCGAAAATACAAAAAAGAATTAGGTGTTTTAAGAACTATTGGATTATGTAAGAAAAACATTATTAATATGTTTATTAGTTTTATTTTAATAATAACACTTTGCTTAATAATTTTTGTAATACCAATATCATCTTTAATTATTTACATTGAAAATGAAATTTTTGCTATAGATATATATGGACAAATTTATCTTTTATTTTATAAGTGGTGGTATACTTTTGCGATAATATGTTTTATAATGCTTATAATGTTTATTACATCATTTATTGTTTTATTAAAAGTTAAAAAAACTAAAATTATTTGTTTAATTAGACATTGCAATTAAAATAGGAGGGGAAAAGGGAAATGTTTAAAAAAATATGTTGTATTTTATTTGGAATTTTGGCATTTACATCTGTTGTTTTATTTAGTCAAAAAGATTTATATGTTTCGGCCTTGTCATCAACCGATTTGGAAGAAGAATTGCAGTCATTTACAAACAATGACCAGTTTAATTTTAATAATGAAATATACTCTATTCAAGATTATAAAAATTCAATTGTAAGTAATACATTGTTTGGTAACACAATGAAATTAGAAAAAAATGAATATACAGTTTTTTCTGATGATCCAATTACTCAAATAATACCTAAAAATTATTTTTATAATGTTGGAATGGAAACATATGTCGGTAATGAATATGGATTTTTTATTAATACTACAAAAGAAACATATTATGATGTAGAAACAAAAACTTCTAATAATTATAGATCATATGTTATTGTATTTGATATTAACAATGATACAGATTTAGAAAATAATACGGATAGAGCAATATTTACTGTTACTAATTTATTTAGTTTAGAATTCATAACTATCAGTCAAAACGAATCTGTTTTATGGAGAAAAGATTCTGCATTAAATTCAGAACGTTTTGATGATTCAATTGATTATTATTTTCCAAATAAAATTAATTATGAATCATCAGATAATTATTGTGTAGTTCCATTGTATGATTTAAATCTTAATGCCAAAACAAATAGATATTATCTAAATGATATTTGTTTTGCAGGAAAATTACAAAACGAACAAGCATATAATTCAAATGATGGTGAATATTCTCCAAAAAATGATACTGGTTCGTATTTTACAAGACTTGACTATATTTATCAAGGAAAATATATTGTAGATGGAAGTTGGGCAGATGTTGATTATGGCTCAATTGCAGAAATATTAATGAAAGATTTAATTGATTCTGCTTTATCAAGTGTTCCATATGTTGGAGATGTTTTATCAAATATTTATAGTGTTGCATCTGATGGAATAGAAATTTTAAACATTGTTTCAAATGGAGTAAGCGATAAGAAATACAATGCTTCAAACGATTCATATATAACTGAAGCGTATTATGTAAATAGAGATGATCAGATTAAACATTATGGTTATTTAACAAAATGTGCATATTTTGCTTTAAATACAAATAAAAATTTATCTATTTTATATGAAGAAAATGATTATGCAAAGCTAGAATATACAATTGGTCATAGTGCATTATCAAAACCAGCTGATTTAACAAGAATGACTAGTGAAATAGCTTTAAAAATTTTAGACAGCAATTTTAATTTAGTTTCTTGTGCAACTGGATCTAGTGATTTTTCATTAAGAGATCCTGTTTATGAAGAATTAAGTTTAGGTGATGATAATAAATTTTATTTACTTGAAAATGGTCGTAATTATTTTTCTTTTACCCCACAATATTCTGGCAAATATGAAATATATCTTGATGGCCCTGATGAATTATCTGTAAATTTTGATGGATTAGTAGAACAAGGCTCTTGCATATCATTAAAAAAGGAATTAAATAAAGGAAATAAATATGAAATTGTTATTGATCATATGGATGGCCATCGTTTATGCTTACCATTTAAATTCAATATTTCAAATGATTTATATCAAGTTCATGTGGGTAAATTTGATTCTTGTATAGTTAGACTTGACGCATTAAATGGTTTTAAAAACATAACATTTAATAGTTCTAATGTTGAACTTAGTTTATTATCCGAAAATTTTGTTTTAATAAAAGAAAGTCATACAAATAGTTTAAATTTTGTTTTCGATGGCTCAACTAAATATATCTTACTTGAAAATAATACAGTGATTGATACAACTGATTACATCAGTATATCAAATAATTATGAAGGTATAAATTTTGAATCATCAAAACAGATAAATTTGCAAAAAGGAGAATTGTTTTATGAATTTGTTCCTTCTAAAAGTGATACTTATTCAATAGTTGTTATTGAAAGTAATGTTTCTTCGTATAATTTTGAAATTTATTCAGACTATGCTCATGAAAATTCTACAACTATATTTGGAAATAATTTTATTATTTATGAATGTAATATGACTACTGAAAAAACATATTACATAGGCTATGAAAATTGTGCATCATCGCAAGGGAAATTAAGTATTATAATTAAATCTAAGAATAGTATATTTGATTTTTATATAAACAATGAAATTGTTGAAGAAACCGCATACTTGTTACAAGGACAAGAATTCACATTAGATGTTAAAGTTGGAAATATTATTGTTGATGATATCAATATTTATGTATTTTCGGGAATTAATGGCTCATACATAACAAAAAGGAATGGAAAATATATTGTTGATTCAAATGCTCCTACATCAAATGTTTATTGTGATAGATTAGCAGTTGTGAATCAAGACAATATTCAAATTGAATACATATCCTTAATTTATTTGCCAAAATTTACTATTGAATTAGAAAATTATTCAATAATTGATGAAAATGTTCCTAATCAATTAAAATGGCATTTTACTTCATCGTATAAAGAAAATAGTGCAGTTGTTACTATTGAATTTACATTTACTAATAATATTAAGAAAAATATTACATTTACAGTTAATGGACAAGATAATTTCGGATATGTAGATTTGCCATCATTAAGTGGAATAAGCACCACATATGGTAATGAAAAAAGTATTGCAAGCGCTAAAATAATTCAAATTGTTTTAAAGCATAAATGGTATAATAGTAAAACAAATGATTCAGATGAATATAATCATACATTTAAAAATAGTTATCCAAATAATTCGAAATTAAGTGCCAAAGAATTCTATTTTGCTCCAATAACTATTAATATGATGTTTAATGGAGGTAAAGGAACCGCTACAAATCCATATTTAATAATAAATGAATGGCAATTAAACAATATTAGATTGTGTGATTCTGAATATAGAGAAGGTAATGAAAGTTATCATTATATTCAAAGTTATTTTGAAATAGAAAATGATATCACTCTTCTTAATAATTGGGAACCTATTGATTTTCCAATTAAAGCTGGAAAAATTTATGGGAAAGATAATGCTACTAAAATAATTAGCGGTTTAAATATATCTGAAATAAAAAAAGATTTGTCTATTGGATTTGTAAGAAATTTATTTGGAGGGTCGATAGAATATTTAAATTTTAAAAATGTAAATATTGTTATTAAAAATAGTCAATGCACAAAATTAATTTCTATAGGGGTAATAGTAGGTTCATCATCTTCTGGAAGTATTAGAAATTGTATGGTTGAAGATGGTAAAGTTGAAGTTGGGAATATAAATGATAGTACATCAGATATTGGTGCAAAATATACATATACAGGTGGAATTTGCGGTTTAGGTAATAAAATTTATAATTGTAATAATTATGCTTCAATCACTTCTTATGGAAATTTAGGTGGAATTGCTGGATATGTGGATGCTGCAACGATATCTAATTGTAATAATTATGGAGAAATAGCATTAATGCATAATAATGTTAAATTATCTAATGATAGCGATAATAAATCTGCTGGAGGAATCGTTGGAATCGCGCATGGAGTATCTTTTAGTAATGTTTCCAATAGTGGTATGTTAAAATATATAAGCAAAGAAAAAATCGATGATACATCACTAGCTCCTAGAATGGGTAGCATCGCTGGAACTGTGCTTAATTCAACTATGAATGGTGAAAATATCACTGTTTCTAATGCTGCAACTGGTTTTGATACTGGAAATTTAACAGTGTGTTATGATTTCTTAATGTTTGGTAAGCATGATCAAAAAAGATATACATGTTTTGATTATGGATTTATCGAATGATTAAATAATAAATGTAAATATTATTTGGAGGTCAACTATGTTAACAATAAATAAAGTTACAAAAAAATATAACATAAAAAAGAAAAATGAAGTTATAGCATTAAAAGATATTGATTTATCTTTTGAAAATAAAGG
>CANQTM010000064.1 GCA_947626825.1 uncultured Bacilli bacterium
AGGCAGCCTGGGGAAGCGTACCGAGGAGTATTGAGATGCCGCTTTATTATGAGCAGGTAAACATCCGCGGAACACTTAACATGATGGAGGCAGCCAGACAGAAGAAAGTAAAAAAGTTTGTCTATGCTTCCAGTTCTTCGGTCTACGGGGATCATCCTGTGTTGCCAAAGGTGGAGGGGCAGGAAGGAAACCTTCTCTCCCCTTATGCGTTGACGAAGCGAGTGGATGAGGAGTACGGAAAACTGTATACGAAACTGTATGGATTGGACACATATGGGTTGCGTTACTTTAATGTCTTTGGCCGCAGGCAGGATCCAAACGGAGCATATGCTGCAGTTATCCCGAAGTTTATTAAGCAGCTGATGAATGACGAGCAGCCTGTGATTAATGGGGATGGAAAGCAAGGCATCCCATGAGGCAGCGGGACAGGCATACAATATTGCTTATGGAGGGAGAGAATACCTGATCGATATCTATTATACTCTGGCAAAAGCGTTGGGAAAAGAGATTGAGCCTAAGTTTGGGCCGGAGAGGGCCGGAGATATCAAGCATAGCAATGCGGATATATCGAAGGCGAGGAAGCTGTTGGGATATGAGCCGGAGTGGGGTTTTGAAAGAGGACTTCAGGAAGCTATTGGGTGGTATATTGATGAATATAAGTAATAGTAAGCCTATTAGAGTTTTGCAGGTTTTTAATGGTCTAGCGCGTGGTGGCGCTGAAACTATAATAATGAACCTATATAGAAATATAGATAGAGATAAGGTTCAGTTTGATTTTATTGTACATACAAAAGATAGATATGTATATGACGATGAAGTAGAAGCATTAGGTGGGAGAATATTCAGGTTTAGTAAAATTGATGATATAGGAATTAGAGGTTATATAGAACAGTGGAATAATTTTTGGAAACAACATAAAGAGTATCACATTATTCATGGACATCTTCGTAGTATAGCAATATTTTATTTATTGACAGCGAAAAAAAATGGTGTCTATACGATAATTCATAGTCATAATAATTCGTCAGGAAAGGGAATCAAAGCAATTATTAAAAATATGCTACAATTTCCTTTGCGTTATATTGCAGATTACTATTTTGCCTGTTCAAAACAGGCTGGATATTGGTTGTTCGGGAAAAGAATTGTAAATGGTAATAATTTTGCTGTACTTAATAATGCTGTAGACGTAGATAAATTTACATTTTCGGATGATATGCGTAATTTAATTCGACATCAGATGAAAATTAGTGAAGGAGTGAAGGCATTTGTTCATGTTGGGAATTTTAGAAAGCAGAAAAATCATGTTTTGTTGATTGAGATATTTGCAAGACTTCATGCCAAGATGCCACAGAGTCGCTTGTTTTTGGCTGGTTCAGGAGAATTAGAAAATACAATACATGAATTGGTACAAAAAAAAGGGTTAGAAGAAAAAGTGATTTTTTTAGGAGAATGTAAAAATATTGATGAATTGTTGCAGGCAATGGACTATTTTTTATTCCCATCTCTATATGAGGGGCTACCTGTTTCTGTTATAGAGGCACAAGCCTCAGGTCTTCCGATATTCTGTTCAGACACCATTACGAGAGATGTAGCAATTACAGATCTTGTGCATTTTTTGCCATTGGATAATCTGGATGCTTGGGAGAAGGTTGTTTTGAAAGAATTGTCCGAAGATAAGAGAAATAGACGGATATATAAAGCTGAAGTTGCTAACGCTGGTTACGATATACGAAAGAACGCAATGTATTTACAACAGTTTTATCAAGGCATTTATGAAAAGGTACTTATTAAAGAGTCTCTTTTATAATTACATTATAGGAAGTAAGGGGAATGAAATTGTATAGTATTCTGATACCGGTATATAATGCAGAAAAGTATCTGAGAAGATGCTTGAATTCTATTGCCAATCAACATGTCAAAAATTTCAGCTATGAAGTATTATTGTATAATGATGCATCAACAGATAGTAGTGGAAAAATATGCGATTACTATAGGAACAAATATCCATGTATGTTTAGAGTTATACATGGAAAAATAAATCAAGGAAGTGTTATAGGAAGAAAGAAATTGTATGAAGAAGCTCAAGGAGATATTATTCTTTGGATTGATGCAGACGATTACATGCCTCGTAATAGTTTGTATGAGATTGATAAGGCTTTCAAGCGATATCATTGTGATATGGTAATATATGAATTTTATATATGTTATTATTTAAAATTTGGTATTAGATTATCGAGACGTAGGGTAGATTTCAAGGAAAATATATTATTTCACGGGAACGAACTTACAAAGTTATATAATTTTTTCGCAAAAGGGAAATGTAACAATTTATGGCGAAAAGCTTTTAAACGTGAGATGTTTGAACGTATTGAATATAAAGGTATTAATTTGGAATCGATAAACGTAGGAGAGGATTTATTTCTCTCACTTCCCGTTTTTGATAATTCGAAGGCAGTGGTATATTTACACAAACCACTGTATTATTATGTGAAGAATAGAAGTAGTATGATTCATTCGACATCCTTAATTCGTGGGTGGAAATCTATAAATATTGTTTGGGCGTTTGCAGAGCCATATTATACCCGATGGAATGTGATCGATAGTTTTTGTGAGTCAATAATTGGTTTTTCACTAACCTATTTAAAACAGATAAAGCTACTTCAACATGATATGGGGAGTGAAGAGATAATAAAAATATTAGAGTATATTGCTGATAGTATGTATTTTCGAATGGCAATAGAGAGAAAAAAGCAAAATATAGTAATGTTGAAATATGTATATGAAAAGGACTATGAACATTTTTTGAATCTGCCGACAGATTACGTATCGGTAATAAAGAATCTTTTTAGAAAGGTTATTGAATAAATATGAAAAGCAGTTTAGCGATATATATCCCTAATTATAATGGAGAATCATATTTATCTAAAATGAAGATTTTTGAAAATGTAGATTATATTATTATGGATAATGCTTCTGTAGATGGAAGCAAAAAAATAGCAGAAGAACGGGGATTTATTTTTGTTGAAAATGAAAAAAATGTAGGGAGAATAAAAAATTGGACACGTTGTATAGAGCATTTCAGGAAAAGCCAATATGGATGGATGAAATGGTTGTTTATAGGAGATGAATTGTGCGATAATTTTCTTGATTTAGCTAGTAAAGCAATAAATGACTATAATGATGCGGCAGTAATCATATTTGATTATCGTTTAGTTTTCCCTAATAGAGAGATATATAAAAGATTATTAGTATCTACTGCAGGGTACATAGAATATGGGTCAGTACCCGAATTGTTGTTAACAGAAGGCAATATATTTGGAGCTCCTTTAGGTTGGATGGTATCGAAAAAAGCTAACCTGAATTGTATTGATAGTAACATATTAGAATCATATCCATGGGCTGGAGATATGTATATGGCTTATATGCTTGTTAAGGGAAATAGAATAGCATATTGTCCGGACATTGTCGGAACATTTAGTGCAAGTTGTAGGAAAAACTACTCTGTCAATAGGACAAGTCCCTTTTCAATAATTGAAGAATTAGAAATTTTGAGATTAATTTATCAAGATAATGAGGAGAATGTTTCGGCTATTTCCAAGAAGGTAAGAACATTTATTATGTCCAAAATGGAATTGTGTATTGAAAATAATGCCAATACATGGAGTGATGTTTTATTCTTGATAAGATGTTTAATACGGACCATAGTAAAGAGGATGTTAAGGAGATAAATAAATTGGATAATATAAGAATTGCTGTTCATAATCCAGTCTTTTTATTAGAAGATCAGTACAAAAATTTTAATGGTTATAATTATATTTTTACTTTGAAATATGCAAGTTCCATATATATTACCGATTACAGAAAACTATGGAGATATAGAAAAAAACTTCTTGAAATGAATCGAGAAGATATAAAAATAATTATCTCTGAAGCCGGTTTAAATAGATCATGCGACATTTTAGTTGGTTTCACAGGACGTCCAGACAAGATACTTCATTGTGTTTCGAGAAAGTATAGAGGAATGAAGATATATCATGTAATGGATTATGTAATGAACGCTTCCAAATCATATAAAAAATTAGCTAAATGTGAAGTTGACTATGTAATGGGATACTGTGATCACAGCAAATATTGTGAATTTTTCAAAAAATATTATCCTTCTTATTCTGGTAGGGTTATTTCGGTCCCATTCGGGTTTGGTGACAGATTTGTGAATGCAAAGGAATTTGAAGAAAGATGTAATAAGGCAATAGCACTTGGGTCAGTTAATCCTATAAACGACGTCTCTGATGGGTCTTTAGATGAGTATACGGAATTTTATAATACAGAGACTTTTACTCATAAATTGAGAAGGGCGATAGTAGAAAATAGAGAGAAATGGTCTGCGTGGATAGATGACAAATTACCGACTTATCCAGAAACGAAAAATGCACATTATGATCCAGTAACAGAATTAAACAATTATACAATGTTTATTAACGATGCTGGATTGATGAATTTTCCCCCGGCGAGAACATATGAAGGAATTGCCTGCGGATGTGTAATGGTTGCTGAGAACAAAGAAATTTATAAGGAATTAGGTTTTATTGATTCTGTGAATTGTATTCTGTTCGAACCGGGAAATTACGAGCAAATGATAACGAAAATAGATTATTATATGAAACATTCAGAGATATTGAAAAACATTCATAAAAATGCATTGTTATTATCAAAGAGATATACCCATGAGAATATTGCAAAACGATTGTACGGAGAGATTGTAGAAAAATATGAATCATGGAAGTAAAAATCATACAGATAAAGCAGAGATTGTTTTTAGTGGTCTGTCAGGTCTGATTGCGAGATTAAGTTTTCTTATAACACAATTTATTATAAGAGCCGTAGCAATTACTTATATCGGAGAAAACCTACTTGGGTTAGATAGTACGATTGTATCAATATTAAATGCATTCACCTTGCTGGAATCGGGGATTTCTTCTGCAATGGTTGTATATTTGGTAAAACCAATTGAAAGTAGAGATTTTTCTGCGATAAATGGGGCAATTAATACATTTAAGATTATATACAGGAGTATTGGCTGTGGGTATGTATTTTTGGCAATTTGTTTTACTCCTTTTCTCAAGGGATTCATCACTGGTATCAATATAGGAAACGAGATTTACCTCTATTATACCATTTTGATAGTGAATGGCGCTGCTACATATTTCCTGGCATATAGAAGAGTATTGTTATTTGCGGACCAAAAAATGTATATTCAAAATGTGATTGATATTTTTTGCAATATTCTATTTTGCGGCTTGCAGGTGATAAGCATTATAATAGTCAAAAGCTATGTATTTTTCTTATTGTTGAAGACAATACAGACGATTTTGGGTAATTCGTTTGTCTATTTTTGGTGTGGAAGATCATATCCGTATTTAATGAAGGGGAAGATTAATGAATACTTTTTGAAACGGATTCTTCCGGATATGAAAAATCTATTTGCAGGGAATATTGCTGCATATATATATTCGTCATCAGATACGGTTATTATATCAAGATTTATTAGTACAATTACAGTGACTTATTATAGTAATTATTATATGGTTTTTCATGGACTGAATACGCTTTTTATGAGTGTGTTTTCTGCGGTGATTCCATTTATAAAGAAGTCTTTACTGATGGAAGAAGATGGTTCACTACGAAAAAAACACGTTTTTTCGATATATACTCAAATAAGTTATATGCTTTCGGCGCTTGTTATTGTCCCGTGTGGCGTATTGATCGATGGTTTTGTAGAAAACTGGGTCGGAGGAAAGTTCCTGTTATCTAAGGGTGTGACGTGGCTAATGATGATGGATCTGTACATATGTGCAGTACAGAATCCAACTGGGAACTTTATTATTGCTGAAGAATTATTTTCATATAGTAAGTATCCTGATATAGTTGGAGCAGTATTAAATATTAC
>CANQTM010000065.1 GCA_947626825.1 uncultured Bacilli bacterium
ATTCTAATTCTCATATCAAAAGTGGTTTTATTTCTTCCGCTTATTTGCCACAACCCAGTTATTCCTGGTTTTGATTTTATGAGTATATCATAATAATCACCAAGTAGCTCTTTTTCTGATTGAAGATAAGGTCTAGGTCCAACTAAACTCATATCCCCTTTTAAAACATTAAAAAATTGTGGAAACTCGTCAATACTTGTTTTTCTAATAAATTTTCCAACTTTAGTAACTCTTGGATCATCTTTTAATTTGCGGTTTTTAAAATACTCTTTTGACTTTTCTTCATCATTTTCTAAAATAACTTTTAATTTTTCATCTGCATTTTCAATCATGCTTCTAAATTTATAAATCTTAAATATTTTTCCATTTTTTCCTATTCTATTTTGAGTATAAAAAACATGTCCAAAATCGCCACAAAGCATGTTTCCAATTTTAATTAAAATAGCTAATGGAATAACAATTATTGTTCCAATCAAACCAACAAGAATATCTATAATTCTTTTTATGGTTTCACAAAATAGAGTTTTAAAATCATTTATTGTTTGTTTAATTTGGTCTTTAATATTATAATATGCATCTTTTTTTCTTAAAGTAACTAAAAAAGTTATTAATATTATTTTTAAATCTAAAACAAAATTTTTTCTATAATGATATCTATAATCATTATCAAGCCTATCAGATAAGCTTAATCTATCACTACTAGAAATTTGATTAATTCCAGTAATTCCAGGTTTATATTGAATAATATAATTATAATATTCGCCCATTTTTTCTTTATCTTCAGGGTTATAAGCCTTTGGACCAACAAAGCCCATTTGACCCAAAAAAATATTTATAACTTCAGGAAAATGTCTTAAGCCAGTTTTCATCAAATAATAGTCGTTTTTTACCCCAAAAGTTATTTGTTTAAATATTTTTCCATTTTTTCCAATTTTTTCATTTAATTCAAAAAGCTTTGTTTCGTCTCCATTAATTGCTTTTCTTAAATTTACTAATAAACTTAATGGTATTAATAATATTATTCCTATTAGTGAAATTATAATTGTAAAAAAATAACTTATAATAACTTTTATAGCTATATTTAATTTATGTATAAAATGTTCCAAAAATGTTCTATGAATAGTTTCAATTTCGAATGGAACAATTAATTTTTCATCTTCCACTTTCTTTCTCTATCCTCATTTTATCATTTATTTACACTAATAATATTAAATCATAATTTTCAACTTTTGTAAACATTTTTAGATAAATTCTTAAACTTTTCTAAAAAAGGCATAATTTAATGAAAATCATGCCTTTTTATTAACCTTTATATTTCCAATAAGGATAAAAATAATTCCAACAATTCCAATTACCAATCCCACATTGAAAAATTTATTTAAAATATCTGTTAAAACATTTATAAGCAATGCAGAAAATTTAGTATCTAATATAAGTATATTACCAATTTTATTTATTAATAAAAATTTTAATACTACTGAAAAAATTCCCGAAAACAAGAAACTAATTCCCAAACAAGCAACACATCTTAAAATTTTTCTTCTTATTAAAATTATCATTATACTTACTACTATTATACTTACAATGCAAATTGCTTTAAGTCTATTTAAATATTCAACTTTTACAGAAAGATTTGTTCCATATACAATTCCATCTTTATAAGCTTGAACAATTGCATCTTCATATTTATTTATTGCTTCTTTTTCAGTATCTGAAGGAACTCTATTATTTTCTTCTAGAGCTTTATTTATTCTAGAGTCTAATTCATTTCTAATTGAAGTAGTATCTATATCTCCATTAATTTTTGTATAAAAAGAATCTATTTTAACATTTATATCGTTTGCAACTTGAGTTTCTGAAACAAGCCCATCTAATATAGTCAAATCCAAACCAGATTGCATCGTATAATTTTCAAAACTTTCAATTATATCTGAATATGCTCTTATATAAAAATCATTGCTTTTTAATTTTTGCTTTATATACTCCCTATCAAATATTGTAATAGAAAAAATATTCAAAATAATTAGTATAAGGATAAGAACACTTAAAACAAAATTAAGCAAATATCTAAGTATTTTCCTAATCATAAAATTCCTCCTCTACTAATCTAGCATAAACTACATATCTATCAACTGCATGTCCAAATCCATCTGTTGGATAACATGTATAAAGCATCAATCTTTCTTCTTCTCTTTGTAATTCAAGTTTATCGGAATCCTCATAATATACAATTTCAGCATCATAAACTTCATAAACAAATTTTCCATAAATTAAATCAAGAATAATTTGATCACCATTTTTAACCTTTGGTAAATCTTTCAATATTCCTTTATAATTATGACCCATTGCAATTATAGAACCACCTTCACCAGGAAAATATGCGCCACCAGAATTTCCTATTCCATTTCTTAAAACTGATAAACTATCTCCAAAATAGAAATCCTTTGTTAAATTAAGACTAGGTATACTAATTGTTCCATATTTAGTTCCAAATGCTGGATATGCTTTTAAATTTCTAGTTTCTAAATCTATAGTAACGTCTTTTAATACTTTCTTACTTGTATCAATTGAAATAGTATCTATCATTCTCATTGCCAAAGAAATTTTAGAAGCAAACAAGCAATATACAATTAAAACAAAAACAGCTACATATATAAAAGCAACTATTAAATCACTAATAGTTGCTTTCATATAAATTTTTTTACCATTAATACAGCAAGTCCTGCAACGGCAATTATTGCTACACTTGCACCTATTGTTAAAACATAAGAATTATCGCTACCTGTTTGAACTAAAGATGAGTCAGCTTTTGCTTGATCAAATACTTCTCCATCTTTATAAATTGTAACAACATGATCAGTAGAATTAAATGTCAAGTCAGCACCAGCAATTTTAGTAGCTTCTTGAGCAATAGATAATAATTCTTCTTTTTTAGCTGCTGATAATTTTGAAGGATCAGTAACATTTTCAGCTTTCATTAAAGATACACCTTCATTAACTTTAGCAACAATTTGATCAGCTTCTTGTGAATCAACAGGATATGTTGTTAAATAACGTTCTACTTTTCTACAGTTTTCGCTAGATAATCCTACTTCTGTTCCATTAATGTTGAATTTTTTAGTTACATAATTAATCAACTCCTCGTTTGTTGTAGCGCAAACAGTTGTAGAATAACATAGAATTAAAATAGCAACTAATAAAACTACTTTTAAAATTTTTCTCATACTTATACACCAATATCCTTTCAAAATTATATTTTTGTTATAACATATATAAAAAAAAATTACAATAGTTTTTTTAATTTTTCTTAAATATTTTTACAAATATCATTAAAAAGCATATTCCTAACATAATTCCTATCGTATCAATCCCAACATCTTCTATTCTTCCGAGCTCGTCCGAGGAACAAAAACTTGATGAATTTCATCCGAAATTGCATATAAACTTCCTAAAATTCCTGAAAATATTACTTGTTTTTTAGAACTTAAATTAAATGTTAAAAATAAACCATAAAACAAAAATCCGTCCAACAGTATATTCAAATAAATGAGCTAATTTCCTTATAACTGGTTCTAATACTTTTGAAACATTTTCATCGTTATTTGATAATAATCTTGCCACCCTTAAGCTTAAACCCGAAGATTGTTTAGCATTTTCATTTGAAAATCCAAACACACTTATTATCCATAATATAATCAATATAATCAAAAAAATTCTTAATATATTTTTCTTCATCTAAAATCTCTCCACATAATTTCAAAAGACAAAGGCAAGACAAAGGGACGGAGCTTTTGTCTTAAAAAACATTAAAGAAAATATCTATATTTTCTTTATGAATATTTACAATTTAATTTTTTTCTTATTAAAGTATAGCAAAAAAGCAAGTGAATGTAAATACAATACACTAAATTTAGTACTATATTATTAAACACTTGTTTTTTAAGATTTTTTATTGTATAATTACTCCTAGAAAGTGAGGTAATTATATATGCAAAGAAAACTTGTAAATTCATCTAGAATCTCTAGTGTTGGTTGGGATAATAATATTTTAGAAGTAGAATTTAAAAATGGAAAAGTTTATCAGTATTTTAATGTTAGCTTCAGTGAGTATCAAGATTTCATAAATTCTTCCTCTTTAGGTTCTGCTCTTTCTATATTAGATAAGCAACATAAATATAAACCTATTAATTAATTGCAAATCTAATTCTTTGCATCTCTGACATATATGTTTTTACAGTTCTTAAAGATTTATTTATTTGAATTGCTATATTTTCTTGAGTTTTCATTGAATTAATTTTTAATATATTCATAATTGCTTGTTCTTCCAAAAAGTGTAATTTTTGCACCTTGAATATTATCATCTATATGTATATAAGACAAAAGCTCCGTCCCTTTGTCTTTTTTGATTTCATTATAACAAGAAACCTGTATCTATTGATACAGGTTTCTTTTGGCTCCTTAACGATACTTATATGCGAAAAATGAGCCTACTTTAAGTTTTCCGAATCTCAACTGTTACTGTTATATTAACATAGGAAAAATAATTTTTCAACAGTATTTTTATAATTTTTTTATTTTATCTCTTAAATCATCTACTAACTTATTATAATGTTTCAATACATTCTCTGAATAATTGTTATTATAGCCAGATAATATTGTTCTAAAACTTTTTCCTTTTTTTGAATCTTCATATTCAAGTGATATTTTCTTTTCAATTAACTCATCAAACTTATTTTCATCTTTGCTTAACAATTCCATTAATATTTCAAACTCATTAATGTTTAAAATCCAATTTAATTTTTTATCAGAGTTAAACTTTATATCTGATTCAACAATAAACATTATGTCTTCTGGCAAATATAAACTTTCAAACATTAAGCAAATTCTTATGACTTTTTTTCTATTTTTCTGTACATCATAAGTATTTAATTGATTAAAGGCCTTTACTACATTTCTTTCAAAATACTCTTCCATTTTTTTATATCTAATTTCATTATCTACTATTCTAGTATCAATTGGAAGTAAAGCAGACTTCTGTTCTATTAAAAATATATAATTATTTGTTTCAATTTTCCAATCTGGTATTTTTACGTCTCTTTCTTTTAGCTTTTCTCCTTTTATTTTATAATTTTCTAAAATTTCTTGTACGTAATATTCAAAGCATTTTCCAAAATAATTAGTAAAATCATTACTTTTTATTTCTGCATAATAATTTCTAATTGTCCAATACATCGTATCTGGCAAACTTAATAATAATGCATAAATATTGCTTATTATATATGTGTTTTCTCTTTTATTAGTCTTTACTATTGGATAATATCTCAACATATTCCAATTATTACTTTTTCTATAAAATTCATAATCCTTACTTTGTAATTTTATTACTTTCAATAATTCTTCTTTAGTAAATCCGATTTTTTCTATATCAAATTTAATATCTTCTATTATGTCATAAATGTTTGTATTTTTTCTAGAAGACGAAAATAAAACCAAAAAGAAATATATATTTATAAACTTTATATATTTCATTCCTGTAATCTCTTCAAACTTACAATCAAAATCTATATAACATACTTCTTCTGTTTGGCAATACTTAGGATTTTTATTTATGTCCATCATAATTTGATGCATTCTATTAAATTTATTGATTATATTAAAAGTTTGAAAATCAAATTGTATATTAGTTAAGCACTGTA
>CANQTM010000066.1 GCA_947626825.1 uncultured Bacilli bacterium
TTATACCATTTTTTACTAGCGACAGACTAAAATGCGCCTTTCGGGGTAAAAAGCGGAATTTACTTTGTCAATTTACATTTTTAAAAAAATATTTTGAAAAATAATAAATATTATTATTTTTCGTGTATAATAGAAGCGAGGTGGTAAAAAATGCTAGAACTTAAAAGAAAAGAACTAGGATTGCAAGATAGACTTACTAATAAAACTTTTAAATTTGATAAACGTTATGGAGAAGGTTATTTTTCTGCTTCTTATTTTTTAAAAACTGAAAAAATAATTCAAGAAAAGTTTGCTGATACAATTGTAACTATGCAATGGTTTACTAGAAATGATTCTCGCCTTTGTGGTATTGATGAAGCCATTGCCTTATTACATACTTTTGCAAGAAATCCACAAGATTTAAAAATTTTAGCTTTAAATGATGGTGATTATGTAAAACCAATGGAACCTGTTTTAAAAGTTACTGGACGTTATCAAGATTTTGGCTATTTAGAGGGAGCAATTGATGGAATTTTAGCAAGACGTACTTCTGTTTGTACAAATTGTGATGAAGTTATGAAAGCTAAAAGTGCTTCTTCTAATGTTATGTTTTTTGGTGATCGTGATGATGATCCAAGAAATCATCCAGGTGATGGTTATGCAGCTTATGTGGCTGGTGTTAAACTTGTATGCAGTGATGCTATGGGTGAATGGACAGGACAAAAAGGAATCGGCACAATGCCCCATGCTTTAATTGTTATGCATAAAATGGATTTAATTAAAGCATCTGAAGATTTCCATCAAACATTTCCTAATGATAATTTAACAGTTTTAGTTGATACTAATAATGATGTTATTACTGATACTTTATTAGTAGCACGACATTTTAAGAATGAATTATTTGCTGTAAGACTTGATACTTCTGCATCTTTAGAAGATAAATATTTTGAAAGAAATCCTATAAATGATAATAATGTGGAAACACATGGTGTAAATGTTACTTTAGTAAAAGCTTTAAGAAAAGCTTTAGATGCTGAAGGTTATAATCATGTTAAAATTGTGGTGTCATCAGGTTTTACAGCTAGTAAAGTTGCAATGTTTACTAAGGAAAATGCTCCAGTTGATACATATGGAATTGGCGGTAGTTTAATTAAATGTACTCGTTCATTTACTGGTGATGTTGTTAATATCAATGGTCAACAAATGGCTAAAGTTGGTCGCCATGAAATGTTTTCAGAAAGGTTAAAAGAAGTTAAATATCCAATTGAATAATTATGTATAGAATAGGACAATCAACAGACATTCATCCATTAGTTAAAAATAGAAAACTTATTTTAGGTGGAATTGAAATCCCATATAAAAAAGGTTTGCTTGGTCATTCAGACGGCGATGCATTAATTCATGCTATTGCTGAAGCAATATTAGGGGCTATGGGTTGTTATGATTTAGGCCATTATTTTAAAGATAATGATGCTTCAATAAAAGGAATTTCATCAAAAATAATTTTAGAAAAAGTTAATAAGATGATGTTAGATAATAATTATAATATCGTTAATATTGATTCACTTGTCATTTTAGAAGAACCAAAATTATTTGATTATATTGATAATATGAGAAAATGCCTTGCTAACATTTTAAACATTAAAATAGAAGATATTAATATTAAGGCTACTAGAGGAGAAAAATTAGGATTTATTGGTCATAAAAAAGGAATTATGGCTCAAGCAATAGTTTTGTTAAATAAAAAATAATTGATGGAGGAATTATGGAAAAAATAAATTTTTTTGGTAAAGAAATTGCAGTTTTAGATAGTGCTGATGTAGTTATTATTGGTGGAGGAGTAGCTGGTAGTGTGGCTGCTATTAGTGCCTTAAAAGAACATAAAAGTTGCATTATTGTTGAAAAAAGCAATGCTTTAGGTGGTACAGCTACAAATGGCTTGGTAATGCCATTTATGGCCTCACATGTTTCTAATATGAATGGTCTTAATGTTGAACTTAATAAAGATTACATGAAATTTGATCCTAAAGTATTTTTTAATGGTGAACATGAAAATGCTATGTTTGCTAATCCAGTAACTTATGCAATGTATCATGATTACAAAGTAAGAAGTTTAGGTGGGCAAATATATTATGATGCTACTTTTATTGAAAGTATTAAAGATCAAAACAATAAAATTACTCATGTAATTGCTTATATTCATAATGAATTATATGCAATTAAAGGACAAGTTTTTGTTGATACAAGTGCTGAAGGATTACTTGCAAAATCTTGTGGCTGTGAATTAATGCATGGTAATGAAAAAAGAAATCACGTTCATCAATCGGTTTCATTAAGATATGAAATGGGAGGACTTGATAAAGCAAAACTTTGTGATTGGTTAAGAAGTATTGGCTATAAAGGATTTGGAATTGCTGAAAATCCACAGAATGTTGAATTTGTAAGAGATCCATCATTTGAAGATGTTATTAATAAAGCTATTGAAAATAATGAAGTAACTAAAGATGATATGCGTTATATTCAAGCTTTTAGAGTTCCAGGAAAGCCTAATACATTTGCTTTTAATGGACCGCAACTTGGTGAAAAATATAATCCTGATGATCCAAAAGAATATTCAAAATGTATTAGTGAAGGACTAGCATCTATTTATCGTTATTCAAAATTTATGATTAATCATATTCCAGGATTTGAAAAAGCATATATTACTCATATTGCTAGTCAATTAGGTATTCGTGAATCAGTTAGAGTCAAAACAATTTATGTTTTACAAAATGAAGATTATACTAATCGTGCTCGATTTGAAGATGGCATTGCTAAAGCAGATTGGTATGTTGATACTCATTCTGATGAACCAGATGATGAAGGAATTGAAGAATATTCACATGGTGAATATTATGAAGTACCATATCGTAGTTTGATCACTCATGAATGTCCAAATCTTATTATTGGTGGTCGAATTATTGGTGCCTCTTTTAGAGTAGAAGCTTCAGTAAGAATTCAAATCACTTTAAGAGATATTAGTGAAGTTATTGGCAAAGCTTGTGCTTATTCAATAGATCATAATATTGATTTAAATAAAATTGATGGTAAAATTTTTAAAGTAAATTATTAAAATATCAAAATATATAAAAGAAACGGCTTGGTATTACCGTAGTTCCCATAAGAAATTTAGGTAAGTCGTCGTTCAAAGAAAATTAGGCGTGGCGTGAAGCACGCCTTTTCTCATATTTTGTTTTAGATGTTTGTGTCAGTCATCGTCGTCATCTCAAAAACAAGATGGAATGATAGAGCCAACGAAGTTATAAACGATTTCAACGGTTTGTTTGTAATGTACGTTTACTTTTGCTTTCTCATTGACAATCGCCTTGTCAATTTAACGAATGCAGAATATCGCGTGCAAGTTTCTCAAAATTGTTGTACTTTTGGATGAGAATCATAAAATCGATAATATTATCGTCTTGTGTTTTGGCTTTTCGATTTTCGCTCATTCAGCGATGCTTGATCAGTTTCGTATGTATCGCTCATTTTTAAGGTAAGAGGTAATTCCATGTTATAGATATTTAAAAAGATCTAGAAAATATAATAAATTTTAATTTAGATCTTTTTTGAATATTTAAGTTCATTTGATATTGATGAACTAAATGAGTAAATACTGTGCGCGACTCTACAAGAAGTACGCCGTAAAAATGAAAGTTTGTGCAAAAAAGCTTTTTATTGCGCTCGAATTGGAACTTGACAGACTTGTAAAGCAACACTACCGAAGCAAAGGAGGAAACGTCAAAACCGCTGACGAAAGATAAATACTATACGCTTCTGACAAAGAACTTTGTAAATAAGAAGCGGTAGTTTCGCTTGATTTACATGGCTATTTTATAGTATAATCGAAGCGATAAATAGGAATTTAGCGGAGAAATAAAATATGAAAGACAAGATAAAAATAAAACTTTTGGTTGCTTTGTTATCGGTTGGCATAACATCTATTGCAATCATGTTGTTTTTTCTTGATGACTCTCTCGAGTGGAATGCTTACAAAATAGTGTCCTGTATTATTGTTGGACTTTGGGTATTTTTTATAATTCCCGCAATCAGAAATTCATACTTGTTAAACGAAGGGAAATCATTAGAGGAATGGTTTAAGATGGGATTTTGTTTTGGGGCAAGCAGAATTATGTTCTCAATTTTATTAGCTCCATTTTTTGGTATAAAATATTATTTTGACTTATAAAGTAAATTTCAATTTAGCTGAGCAAAATTAAAAAAATGAAAGTGAAAAATTTACTCCGTGCGAAAAACAAAGACGAATTTCTGGCATGACTTGAAGATAACCATGCAAAAAAAGGAAGTTTGTGGTTTGAACTCAACAAAGAGCGATGTCGCAGAATGGAAAAACTCGGAAAAATGACGGTTGCTATTAGCTAAATGTCAATAAGAAGAGATATCACACAGTAAATAGTAAAAACTCTCGAATGAATCTTTCCGAGAGTTTTTGTCATCACTTTAAAGCACAATTCTAAAAATTTTGTTTTTGTTTCCTATGGAAAGTGCAGTTTATCCAAACTTTTTTTTAACAAACCTTTAAACCAAATCGTGGTGGCTTAAGGGTTTGCTTTTTTATATGTAAATAACAATGATAATAATTTTTTTGTAACTAAATATAAATCAGTGCATTTATATTTTTCATTTTCTATAAAAATAAATAAATTAATATAATCTTGTAACTCTTCTTTCAAAAAACCTCTATGCTTATTTATAAAAAATTTAAAGCGATTACATAATTGATCAATTGGTTCTAGTATTTTATATGCTTCTTTTGTGTTTGATTTATATTGTTTTCGTTTTATATTTAATAAACTAGCAGCATACGTTAATGAGTTATCCATATCACCTATCATTAAAGAATTTGATTTTAAATGTCTTTTGCATATTTCATAATTTTTAATTCTTGATGGTCTTCCTGTGCCAACAATTTCAGCAAAGGAATTTTTAGAATCTGTTGCAATTAATATACATATTTTGTTTCTACTTATTCCCCTAGGTTCTTTAAGTACCTTTTTTATCTTACCAATTTCATCTTTATATTCTATTTTTGAAGAATCGACGTGAATATAAGTTTCATCAATATAAGCCGTAGAATCGAGCTTTATATTGTTTTGATAGTCCTATAAAACAGTAAATATTCTCTTAAGCCAACGAGAGCCTGTAATCAATGAAATTTTGGCAGTTAAACATGCAGCTGAAGTAGATGTTAAACTGCCAAAATTTCATTGATTACAG
>CANQTM010000067.1 GCA_947626825.1 uncultured Bacilli bacterium
TTATACCATTTTTTACTAGCGACAGACTAAAATGCGCCTTTCGGGGTAAAAAGCGGAATTTACTTTGTCAATTTACAAAAAAAATTTATATAATTTACTAAATTATTTATAAATGATATAATGAACTCCGTTGGTGATTAAAAATGATTAAAGGAATTATTTTCGATTTAGATGGTACTTTATTAAATACTTTAACTGATTTAAAAAATGCTGTTAATTATGCACTAAGAACAAATAAATTACCAGAAATTACTTTAAAACAAACTAGAGATTATGTTGGTAATGGTGTTAAAAAACTTGTAAGTAGAGCAATTGGAAATGAAGACAATAAAGAATTGATAGATAAATCGTTAAAGTTATTTACAGCTTATTATGATCTACATCAAAATGATTATACTTTGCCATATGATGGTATTATTGATACATTAAAATGCTTAAAAGAAATGAATTTGAAAATGGCAATTGTTTCTAATAAATACCAACAAGGTGTAGATAATTTGTGTAGACCATTATTTAAAGATTATATTGATGTTTTTATTGGAGCTAATGATAATATCAAATTAAAACCTGCTCCAGATATGGCTAATATTGCTTTAGAAAAACTAAATTTAAAAAATAATGAATGTGTCTTTATTGGCGATTCTAATGTTGATGCATTAACAGGTAAAAATGCCAATATGAAAGTTATTGGCGTCACTTGGGGTTATAAAGATAAAGATGTATTAGAAAAACTAGATTTAGATTATATTGTAGATAGACCTTCACAAATAATAGATATTATAAAATTGTTGCTAGATCAAACAAAACTAGTTTAAAGGATAAATAAATATGGAAAAAATTTGTATTGAATTAGAAAATGGCAAAAAAATGAATGTGGAACTATATGAAAATGTTGCTCCATTAACATGTAAAAATTTTTTAAAACTTGTAGATGAAAAATTTTTTGATGGTTTAGTATTTCATAGAATAATCAAAGATTTTATGTGTCAAGGTGGCGGATATTTTATAAAAGATGGTAAATATATTGATGAAAAAAAATCTCCAACAATTATTGGAGAATTTGCATCAAATGGTCATAATAATGATTTAAAACATGAACTTGGAGTTATTTCTATGGCTAGAACTAGTGACCCAAATTCTGCTTCATCACAATTTTTCTTATGTGTTAATAACTGCCATCATTTAGATGGTCAATATGCTGCTTTTGGAAAAATTATTGATAATGAATCCTTAGAAGTTTTAAAAGAATTAAATTCATACCCTACAGGAATGATTGATTATTCATTATCTGATTGGCCAAATACAGATTTAGCTAATTATACAATTAAATCAATTTATAAAATTTAATGTTTATCAAACAAATTAACTATTTGATTAATTTGTTTTTCAAAGAACATATTTTTAAGGAAATATTCTTGAGTTGTTGTTTTAATATATAAAACATTCATAGCTTTTTCTTTATCAAGAACTTTTTTTATCAAAATAAGTTCTTTTTTATTTATTGTAATTTTATTGACTTTACTAAAAGTCCACATAGAAATTTTATCAGTATAATTTAAAATAATTTGTTCATCATGAATAACAATACTAGTTTTTAAATAATAATAACTGGCATTTATTAATAAATATAAGCATAATAACAAAATCAACACAAAACTTATATTATTAATTGGTATTGTTATTCTTAAAATTATAGTTATAATTATAAGAACTAAGCAAACAAATATTTTTATAAGTTGCATATTATTTTTATATTTCATATTATTTTACCAATGATTTACGAGTGACAATTTCAGCATTTTTATAACTAGCATATAATGAAATTTCATTATTAAAAACCATAGAATTACATTCTTGTAAAATAATTTCTTTATTAAGAATTTTTTCACATAATGTTTTCATATTTAAAACCATATCAATATTAAGTGGATTATATGAAGATAATCTACTTGTTAATTCTTGACCATAATGGCCTCCCCATAAAGTAAATTCATGTTTATCAAAAGAATAATTATTATCAAGATAATTTAAAAATTTTGTTATTGAATCAATATAAGTTGATAATGTTGTAGCTTCGTTAACTTGCATCCAAACACCACATCCAGAACCAAATTGATCACCTGTATAAATTGCTTTATTTGCTTCATCAATTAAAATAGTACTTCCTTTAGTGTGGGCAGGAAAAACAATAGCTTTGATTATTTTATTACCCAAATCAAAAACATATTCATTATCAAATAAAGTTGCTTTATTTAATGTTATGTTAGTTAAATCTTCATATTTACTAAGATAATAATGTTCAAATTCATTTAAATGACCTAAATGATCAAGATGAGTATGTGTTAAAACAAGCACTAATTCATTATTTGTAATTTTTTTTATTTCTTCTATCAAATTATTATTGTTTTCATTACCAGTATCAATAATTAATGTTTTTTTACTACCTTTAATAACATAAACAGTACACATAGCATCATCATTAATTAACCATGTATCATCATATATTTTTTTTATTTTATAGTTATTCATATAAACTCCTAATCATTAATAAATTCAATTTTGGCACCATATTTTTTTAAATCATTAAAGAAATCTAAATAAATATCATAAATACAATCAGCATTGTAAATAATAATTGGTTCATTTGAAAGCAAAGCTAGCAAAGATAAAGCCATAGCTACATGTGGATCTTTTTCACAATCTACTTGTTTTTTGAAAATCACTTTACCAGGATGAATAATAATTGTATTATCAATAGCTGCAAATTCAAGATTTAATTTAGTGAAAATCTTTGACATAATGTCAAATTGTTTTGCCACTTGTTTATTATTTAAATCAACTTTACCAATAACATAATCATATTCATTTAAAACACCAATAACCATTAATAATGGTAAACTATTTTCAGCTTTTAATTCGACTTTATGAACAGAAATTTTTTTCTTTTTTAAAACAATATTAAAGAAATGTCGATTTAAATTAACAACATTTTTCTTAACAAAATCAAATAAAATTGCACTTTCTGAAGAAGCATCTTTTGAATAATTGTTAATATATATATAAGAATCATCATTAGGTAATTTTTGTGAAAGTAAAGAAATACAACTTAAATATAAATTATCAATTTCTGTTTTTATTTTGCATTTACGATATTTTTGTATACCCATAACTTCATATCTCATTGTAGCAGGATGCTTAATATCAATATGAAATTTTCTTAAAATTTTTAATATTGCTTCATAAGTTTTTTCATCACGAACAGGTGCTCTTAATTTTAATATTGATTGTCCTGAAATCAAAGGAAAAGCAATTAAAAAACCAGCAGCTAAAGCAATATCTATATTACCATCAAATTCACATTCTTTGGCTGTTAATTTATTTTCAAAACGAATCATATTGTTTTCAAAAACAACAATGGCACCATATTCTTCAAAAATACTTTTATATTCTTTTATTTCTTCTAAAACATTATTATTTTCAGCCTCAATTCCAAAAGGTTGATGAATAGTACAAAGAAGTGGTAACATCATTTTAGCTGTTAAAGAATTATTACCACATTTAAATAATGAATGAGTATATTTAATGTTATTATTAACACCCTTAATAACTAAACTATCACCATTTCTTTTAATAGTAGCTCCTATGGTTTTACACCAATTTATTGTTGTTTTTATTTCTTGGCTATCAATAATATTTTTTATAGTAGAAATACCATTTGCTAAAGAGGCACAAATAATTTCAAGATGTAAATTAAATGCTGAAGCAATAGCAGATATTTCATGATTTAAAGTATTTATTGGATATATTTTAGCTTTCATATTTTTTTCCTTCTTGTATTAATAATATATCAAAATTGCTTTTCTGTCACTACATTATTTTGGAGTTTTTTATTTTATTTATAATATAAAAAATGATGAAACATTTATTATTTTCACCATTTTATTTTTTAATTATTATCAAGCCAAATGTAATCTTTATATTTGCTCATTAACTTTATTGGCATTTCAACATTTAAAAGCAAACCATTTTCATTATCTTTCTTTTGAATAATATTAATCTTATTTTTAAGATCATCATATAATTTATCTTTTATTGAATTTGGAAAATATAAGGTACATTTTTTCCAATCATTAAATAAATTTTTAGTTAAATCATTAATAATAATATTAACATTGATACCATCTTTAGCTGAAATTAAAGCTGCATATGGAACATCTTTTGTTAAAGAAAGAAAATTTGAATAATCACCTATTTGATCTATTTTATTAATTACTAAAATAAAACGTTGTTGTTGAAAAACAGCAAGCATTGTATCATTTACATAACCTTGACTATCTAATAAATAATCAAAATCTTCTAAAACAATATAATAATCTGAATGATAATAGTTATAATACAAATCTTCATAAACATTGGCTAATTCACCTGGAAAACTATCAAATAAAGGTGCGCTATCAATTAATCGCACTTTTTTATTTCCAGGTAATGTAATCATAGCTTCTTTATAATTTACAGTAATAAAATCTTTTGATAATTTTTTTGTTGAGCCATATTTTTTAACAAAATAATTAAATAAAGTTGATTTACCTGTATTTAAATGACCTACAATTGAAACTATAGGAATCTTTTTATTTTTATAAAATTTTTGAGTTTTTTTATTCATATAGTCTTCATAATAAGTTTCAAAACGATTTTGGGCATCTTGAAATATTTTTTTCTCATCAATATTTTCATTAAAACTATTATAAATTAAATGATTAGCTTCTTCTAATTTGATTTTTATTTTAGTTTCATTAGTAGTAGCATTATCACTTAAGCCATTACAATATAAACCAATTAAATCCAAAACATTGACATGATATTTATTACTTAATAATTCAAGATTATCATTACTTAAACGACTAAGAAAAACAAGATATGTAATTTCATCTTTTTGTATTTTTAAAGAGAGTTCTTGTTCATTTTTAATTACTAAATTATTTTGTTCATCATAAAAGAAATAAAAAGTATCACAAACTTCCATAGTTGATGAAATTAATTTACTAAATTCAAATTCAGCATAATTATTATCAATATCTTCAGTATTGATTGTCTTTACAACTATTGCTTTATCCATTTGGTTTCACCTCTTTCTTTTACTTTGTAACATTATAACAAATATTATTCCTACTTTCCACTTAAAAAAATATTTAATTTAACAAATATTTTTTTTAAAACAACAAAAAAATAATTTTT
>CANQTM010000068.1 GCA_947626825.1 uncultured Bacilli bacterium
TAAAACAATATGTTTGGATTCTTTTTTTATTACAAATAAAACATTTTAATCATTGTCATGACTTTGCAATCGCCATATTGTGTAAAAACATTATAGAAAATAGCATTGATTTTTATATGAAATTTTTAGATAAAAAAACAAATATTTCACACAAATTATTATTATTTTTTTTAAAAATAAAGTACATTTTTTTCTATTTTTTCTGACATAATAAAGATTTTTTTATCAAAGTATGATAAGATATTTATAAGCACTAATCATAAACATTAGAGATTACTTTTTTCTCGTTATTACTATTATTTTCGTTCATGTTTACTTCCTCTATTCTATACCTAATTCTTTTAAGAATTTAGCAATTTCAACATCAAGTTCACTTCTTTGTGCTTCTAATTCTTTGATTTCTTTTTGTACTGCTTGAATGTCTATTTCTTCACTTTCTTCAAATGTGTCAACATATCTAGGAATATTTAAATTGAATTCATTTTCTTCAATTTCTGACATTGGAGCTACATGACAATATTTTTCAATGTCCTTACGATTTTTATAGGTTTCAACAATTTTTTCTACATGTTCATCAGTTAAAATATTTTGATTTCTTCCAGATTCATATTCTTTTGAAGCATCTATAAATAAAATATCATTAGTAGTACGGCATTTTTTAAATACAAGAACGCATGTTGGAATTGAAGTGCCATAGAAAAGATTTGAAGGTAAACCAATTACAGTATCAAGCCAATTCTTTTCACTAATTATATATTTTCTAATAGTTTCTTCTGCTGCACCTCTAAATAAAACACCATGTGGTAATACAACTGCCATAGTTCCAGCATCATCTAATTGATATAACATATGTTGTACAAAGGCATAATCAGCTTTAGATTTAGGAGCCAATTTACCATATCTACTAAATCTTTCATCATCTAAAAATTTTGGATCTGCAGACCATGGAATTGAATATGGTGGATTAGCAACTACAGCGTCAAACTTCATATTTAACATATCTTTATCAGGATGTTCTAAAGTATCATTGTTTTCAATATGAAATCTATTATATTTTATACCATGTAACAACATATTCATTCTTGCTAAGTTATATGTTGTTTGAACTTTTTCTTGACCATAAAAAGATATAACATTACATTCTTTAGCTACACGAAGTAAAAGAGAGCCAGAACCACATGTTGGATCATAAACATTTCTTAATTTATCTTTTCCTAAAGTAACTAATTTAGCCAATAATTTTGATATTTGTTGTGGTGTATAAAATTCACCTGCTTTTTTACCAGCAGAAGCTGCAAATTGGCCAATTAGAAATTCATATGCATCACCTAATACATCAATTTCTGAATCTTTAAATTTAAAATCTATAGCATCAATATTTAAAATAACTTTAGAAATTAATTTAGTTCTATCCTGTTCAGTTTTACCTAGTTTATTTAAATTTAAATCCATATCTTCAAACAAACCTTCAAAATCTTCTTCTGACTCTTGTCCGATAGTAGATTCATTAAATGAATTAATTGCTGAAGCTAATATTGTTATATTAAATTTATCTGTATTAATATCATCAACTAAGGTACTCCATAAATACTGTGGTTCAATAACATATCCTAATTCTTCTAATAAAGTGGAAACTATATCATCTTTATAATCTTCATTTTTAAAAGCTTCTGCATATGTTATTCCGCCTTCATCTTTTAGTTCTTTATTTACTTTTTCTAATAATTGTTCTGATAAAAATTTATAAAAGATTAATCCTAAAATATAATTTTTAAATTCAGAAGCATCCATATTACCTCTTAAATCATTGGCACATGCCCATAGTTTAGTGTGCAAATCTCCTTGTTGTTTTGTTTGAATTTCGTTTGTTTTCATGTTTTTCCCCTTGCATTTGTATTTATATTAAGATAAAAATCTTATAATTGCATTTTTAACAAATTCTATAATTCTTTGTGCTATGCTTTTTTTTGTTTTAATAACTGTAGGAATATTTTCCTTTTCTTTAATTTCTAAAATCTTGTCTAATTGCAAATCTGCTTTAATTGTTTCAGGATCTAATATGCCACCAAATTCATACTCTTCAATATATTCTTTAATCCTTTCAGGTTTTATGCCATAATATTCAGCTGTATCGTTAATTTCTTTGATTCTTTGCTCCTCCATAAATTTATTATATTCATTATCAATTTCTAAATCTGGAGTAAGAACTGGAGCAACTTTCATAACGAAGGCTTTAATTAAATCAGCTTTTGCATGAAGCATTTCATCAGTGGATTGATCAACCAAATCAAGAAGTTCTTTAATTTCTAATTCTTTTCTTTGATCTTGTTCATTACTAACCATTCTTTTTAGTAAATTTAAAATATATTGAACATTTATTTTATCGTTTAAGATTAATTCTATACAAAAATCAACATCATTTAAAATAGATGTTTTTTGTTTACTCATTAAACTTTCACGAGCTAATGCCAAATATTTGCTTTGATAATCTTCAAAAGTTTGTCTATCAAGACCTAACACTTCTTTATTAAAAGCAAATTCAACAAAGGTATTAAGTTTAATTAAATTTTTTAACATTTCTCTAAAGCAAACAACAAATTTTTTATTTTTGACTTCATCGCCACCCAATTCAATTGAACTAGGAGTTGGAGCATAATCTAATAATTCAACATAGGCATCTTTAAAGTTTTTGATATAATAATCCATTTCTTTCATTAAAACGCCATCGGTATTGTTGGTATTTGAAAATAACATTATTGCATTATCTACTGCTTTTTTTGATGTTTGATAACAAACAATATTACCATATGGTTTAGTTGCTGATTCAATTCTATTTGTTCTTGAAAATGCTTGAATTAAATCATGATTTTTAAGTCTTTTATCAATATATAATGTATTTAAAAATTTAGCATCAAAACCTGTTAAAAACATGTTAACAACAAGTAAAATATCAATTTCATTGCTTTTAACCCTTTTAGTAATGTCTTTAAAATATGCATCAAAAGTGCCAGTGGAATATTGAGTTCCAAACATTTTATTATAATCATCAATGATTCTTTCTAGTGCATCACGTGAATGTTCAGTTTTGCCTTCTGATTCTTCATTTTGTCCAAAAGTAAATATTGCTGCAATTTTTAAATTTTTTGAATTATATTTTTTAAATAAATCATAATATCTAATTAAATAATCAATACTTTTAGTTGTAAAAATAGCATTATATTTTTGGTTTAAAGTTTTTACATTATGAATATTTAAAATGTTTTGACAAATGTTAGTTAATCTTTCAGGTGCCATTAAAACTTCTTCTGTATCAATTGCTTCAACTTTGGTTTCATCATCTTCATCATAAGTGGTATTGATTGTTTTAACATAATCAACATTAAAACCTAGAACATTACCATCTTTGATGGCATCTTTAATTAAATAGTGATGTGCTTCTTCTCCAAATATATCAGTAGTTGTTCTTCCATCTTGACTTGGATTATCTTTAAATCTTGGTGTTCCTGTAAAACCGAAATATTGAGTTTGATATTTATCTTTAAAAGCTAATTCTATGGCTTTATGCATATCACCAAATTGTGACCTATGGCATTCATCTATGATGAAAACAATCTTTTGTCCTTTTAATCTTTCCATTACAGCCTTCATTTTAGATACTTTCGCTTCGGCATTTCTTATTTCTTGTATTTCACCATTACCAAACTTGGCTCTTTCTTCTTTTGATAAAACTAATTTACAAACATTAGACATTTTCTGTATTGTAGTTAAAATTAGTTTTTCAGAAGGATCATTTAAATATTTTAAAAGCATATCAGCATCTTCAGTAGCTGATACTGATCCTTTTTCAAATCTATTAAATTCTGTCAATGTTTGACCATCTAAATCTTTTCTATCAACTAAGAATATAACCTTAGCAATTCCTTTTTGTATTTTTAATAATTGTGCAAGTTTAAAAGATGTTAAAGTTTTGCCAGATCCTGTTGTATGCCAAACATAACCATTGTGATTACCTTGTGCTCTATCTAATAACGCCTCAACTGCAAAGACTTGATAAGGTCTCATAATTATTAATGATTTAGCATCTTTATCTAAAATCATATATCTAGAAATCATTTTTGAAACCCAGCAAGTTGGTAAAAAATACATTGTAAAATCTTGAAGATTTGAACATCTTTCATTTACAGAATTACTCCAATAAAATGTGTATTCAAATGATAAATCTCCATCACTATTGGCAAAATATTTAGTATCAACACCATTTGAAATAACAAAAAATTGAACAAATCTAAATAAACCTGTTAATGAATGTTTTTTATATCTGCAAATTTGATTAAAGGCCTCTTTAAAATCAATTCCTCTACGCTTTAATTCTATATGTACTAATGGAAGACCATTTATTAAAAGTATTACATCATATCTGTTTTCATATTTTCCAAAAACAGTAGTCTGGTTAGTTACTTGAAATTCGTTTTGACACCATTCTTTACGATTAAATAATTCAACATAAACATCAGTTCCATCATCTCTTTTAATGTTTTGGATGTTTCTTAAAATTTCGGCACTAGTAAATACACTTTTACCCATAATAAGAGCGCATAATCTTTGAAATTCTGTATCAGTTAATGGTTTTCCATTAAAATGTTTTTCTAGATTGTGCTTATTGATTTGTTTTTTAAAATTTGCTAACAATTTCTCTTCATTATTAATAATAACTCTTTCATAACCATCCATAACTAATTGAGTCATCATTTTCTCTTCAAGAACTTTTTCACTTTGATAAGATTCATCTTGTACATATGCCATAATATCACATCCTTAATGTTTATGATAAAAGTAAAAAAAACGCTAACGTTCCCAATTTAAGATTTCCCGAATTTAGTAACAATTTTTGGAATAATATGAAAATTAAAGATATACTTACTATATG
>CANQTM010000069.1 GCA_947626825.1 uncultured Bacilli bacterium
CAGTAGAAGAAGCAAAAGAAGAAGTTAAACCTACTGAAGAAAAACCAGTAGAAGAAGCAAAAGAAGAAGTTAAACCTGCTGAAGAAAAACCAGTAGAAGAAGTAAAAGAAGAAGTTAAACCTGTTGAAAAAAAGAAAGTAGAAGAAGTTAAACCAACACCTACAAAACCTACTTCAAAACCAGTTGAAGTAAAACATGAAGAAGAATCAAAAACAACTAGAATTGCTTTGGGAAAATATGAAGTATTCCCAGTAAATGATGTATTTTTATATAGATTAAAAGCTTCAAATGGTGAAATCATGGTTATTTCAGAAGTTTATAAATCAAAAGGTGGAGCTATTGCTGCAATTAATACTGTTAAGAAAAACATTGATAGTGGAGATTTACAAATTAGTTGTGATAAACATGGTTTATGGCAATTTAAGTTGTTTGCATCTAATAAGAGATTATTAGTAGTTTCAGCAAATTATCCAACTCAACAAGGTTGTGAATCAGCAGCTGAATCATTTAAAAAATTTGCTTTTATATCACCAATAACTGTTTTAGATGAAGATCCAGAACATTTAATGGAAGAAATCGAACTTGAAGCGTTAGCAGATAAAAAAGGTGGCAAAATTAATGTTAATGCTATCGATGATGAATTTGAATTTAAACTAGTTGCTAGTAATGGTGCTGTATTATGTTCATCAAATACTTATAAAACTAAATCAGCTACTACAAATAATATTGATACATTAAAAGAAGCAATTAAAACAGGTCGTTTCTTTGTTGTTAAAGATAAAAATGATATGTATCAATTTAAACTTTATAATACATCAGGTAGATGTGTTATTGTTGGTGAAGCATATAAAAATAAATCACAAGCAATTTCGGCAGCAAATTCAGTATCAGCATTTATTAATTTAGCTGAAGTTGTTGATAGAACAACAGAGGAAGTAAATCAATAATATATAGGAGTTTTTATGAATAAAATATTAAATGTTGCCATAATTGGTGTTGGTTCTAGAGGTGGCGAAACATATGGTAGATATTTTCAAGAGCGTTCAGATTTATTTAAAATTAATTCCTTATGCGAAATAAAACCAAATCGTTTAGAAAAATATCAAAAAGAATTTAATGTAGAAAAAAGCCAATGTTTTACTGATGAAAATGAATTTTTTAAGGAAAAAAGAGCAGATGTTTTGATTATTTCAACTTTAGATGCTGACCATGTTCGTGAAGCATTAGTAGCAATAAATCTTGGTTATCATATTTTACTTGAAAAACCAATATCACCAAAAGAAGAAGAACTTGATATGCTTTTAAAGGCTGCTAATGATAAAAAAGTTAAAATACTTGTTTGTCATGTTTTACGTTATACTGTAGCTATGCAAAAAATAAAATATTTGTTAACTAGTAAGGCTATTGGTAAATTAATATCTATTGATCATCTTGAAAATGTAGCATATTGGCATCAAGCTCATAGTTTCGTAAGAGGAAATTGGAGAAATAGTGAAGAAACTGCTCCAATGATTTTAGCAAAATGCTGTCATGATCTTGATTTATTGCAATGGTTTGCTAATAGTAAATGTGAATCTATATCATCATATGGTGCATTAAATTATTTTAATAAAGAAAATTGTTCAAAAAATGCAACATCACTTTGTATAGATTGTCCATTGATGCATTCTTGTGCTTATTCTGCTTATAATATTTATATTGAAAAATGGAAAAAAGATGGTTCTCCAAGTAATAGTTGGCCATATAATGTTTTATCTGATGAAACACTAACAGAAAATGTTTTATTGGATGCTATAAAGAAAGAGCCATATGGACGTTGCGTTTTTAAATGCGATAATGATGTTGTTGATAGTCAATCAGTTAATATTTTATTTAAAAATGGTGTTACAGCTAATTTAAAAATGACAGGATTTAATAAATATCCTGGTAGATTTATTCATTTTTTTGGTACTTTAGGTGAAATCATTTTAGATGAACAAAGAGGAACTATTACATTAAGACCTTTTAATAAAGATGATGTAGTTTATAATATTAAAGAATTGACTCAAGATGCTCGAGGCCATGGCGGTGGCGATATTGAAATGATGAAGTATCTTTATAAAATGATTATTGAAGATTTCAAAGATACGACTGCTACTTCTCTTGAAGATTCTATTGAATCTCACAAAATGGCTTTTGCAGCTGAAAAATCTAGATTAAATAGCGGTAAGTTAATTAAGTTTTAATATAAAAAGGAGCATTTTGCTCCTTTTTTATTACAAATTATTATTTTTCAAGATATATTTTTCTTAATTTTTTTATATCAACCTTAAGAATATTTGTTAAAAAGTTATCAAGATTATCATAATTTTTATTTATTGTCTCAACTGCTTTATTTAAATATTCTATTTTTGCCGAAAATACATCTCTTAAAATTGGTAATAACGATTTATCATTATTTGATTGTTTTAAAACAACAGGTGATAATTCCTTAATTTTTAATTCCATAGCTTTATTTGTAAACAAATAATCTTTATAACAATCATCTAAACTAACACCTAAAGCATATTCAAGTAAAAACGCAGCCATTCCTGCACGATCTTTTCCTTGAGAACAATGAAATAAAATAGAACCATCATGATTATCTAACAATATTTTAAAAAAATTAGTATAAGCTGAAAGACCTTCTTTAGTTATAAAAAGATTTTCATAAGTTGATAATAGCATTTTATAACCACCAGTATTTTTATCAACTAATTCTAAAAGATTAGAATCACTATGTTTATTTGTGTCACTAGAACTTTCTTTTTTTGGTAATGCTGGTAAATTAATATATTCAACATTTGCAATTCTTATATCAGCTTTATAAATAAATTCTTTTTCACTGCGAAAATCAATAACTTTTTTAACATTATATCTTTTTAGCATTTTAATATCATGGTCGTTTATTTTATATAAACTACCACTTCTTAATATTTTCTTTTTTTTAATTTTAAAATCATCTTTAGTTTTTAAATACCCAAGATCTCTTGTATTATGAGTACTCATTAATTTAATATTGTGCATAATTTTTTTCTTTCTCCTTTTTAAGTATAGCATACTAAAAACAAAATAAAAATAAGATAATTTGCATATTATAAAGTAGTTTAAAAAGGAGCTCAAAAATATGATTTATAAATCAATATTAGATTTAATTGGAAATACCCCATTACTTTATTTAGAAAAATTATCTAAAAATAATAATTGCAATATTTATTTAAAACTTGAAAAATTTAATTTAACTGGTTCAATTAAAGATCGTGCTGTTAAAAATATGTTATTAGAAGCAATAAAAAATAAACAAATAGATAAAAATACTACATTAATTGAACCAACTAGTGGAAATACAGGAATTTCATTAGCTTGTTTATGTGCAGCATTATCTATAAAATGTATTATCGTGATGCCAAATAATTCTAATATTGAAAGAATTAAATTGATAAAATCGTATAATGCTCAAATCATTTTTACACCTAAAGAAGATAAAATGCAAGGATGCATTAATAAAACAATAGAACTATTAAAAACTATACCGAATAGTTTTACTCTTTCACAATTTGATAACTATAATAACATTTTAGCCCATTATCAAACTACAATAAAAGAAATCAAAAATGATTTACATGATATAGATGCGATTTTTGCTAGTTATGGAACTGGTGGTACCATTAGTGGCATTGCAAAATATTTAAATGACAATCATGAAAAAACAAAAACCATTTGTGTCATTCCAAACAAAAAAAATCATAAAATAATAGGAGTTTATTCCAATCAAGATCCTAAAAATCTTTTAAAAGAATATATTGATGATTATGTTTTTGTAAGTGATAAAGAGGCTATTGAAAATGTTAAATATCTTGAATCTATTGGCCTTTTATTAGGATTATCCTCAGGTTTGATTTTAAGTGGTGCCTTAAATTATTTAAAAGAACATCAAATGAAAAACATTGTTATAATTTGTCCTGATGGAGGAGAAAGATATTTATCTAATCCATTATTAGCAGATCTAAATGATATAAATAAAAATGAAATTCAAAATGATTGTGATTATATGTATAATCGAATAAAGGATGATGATTATTTATTTGATGACATATGGTTAAAATATCAATTAGATGAGAATCAAATTTGTCAATTAAAAGAAATGTTTTTTGAAGATGCAAATTTTTATTTAGAAAATGATCCAGCAGCGATATCAATTAAAGAAATAATTACATTATATCCTGGTTTATTTGCTACTTTTGTTTATCGATTATCCCATATTTTCTGGGAAAATCAATATTTTTTATTAGCTAGAACATTAAATGAATATGCTCATAGTAAAACAAATATTGATATACACCCACAAGCGACTATTGGCCATAAATTTTGTATAGACCATGGAAATGGCGTTGTGATTGGACAAACTTGTAAAATAGGTAATAATGTAAGAATATATCAAAATGTCACATTAGGTGCATTATCGTTAAATAATCCATTGAAATTAAAAGGATGTAAAAGGCATCCGACAATTGAAGATAATGTTATTATATATGCAAATGCTACAATTTTAGGTGGTCAAACAATTATTGGTAAAAACACAATAATAGGAAGTAATGTTTTGGTTACTTCATCAATTCAACCAAATGTTATTGTTTCTTTAAATAATAAAAATTATCAAATAAAAGATAAAAAGAAATAATTTTATTAAAATAAAAAACGTGGTTTGTTCTTTTAGGGCTCTATTTTTTTTTGTGGGGTCAAAAAAAAGCTGTTCACGGCGTGGGGTCGAAAAACCCCACGTTTTTGAATAGC
>CANQTM010000070.1 GCA_947626825.1 uncultured Bacilli bacterium
TTTAAAACTTAGTTATTCTAAGTCTTTTTTGCTTATTTTTTTATTTTTTACTTGATTTTATATAGTAAAGTCTCCTTGTTAGATTTAGACATGAATTTTTCAATGTCATTAATTGATTTTATAATTTGTTTTGATAAGTTTATGGCCTTATTTTGTTTTATTAATAGATCATCTTCAATACGAATGCCAATTCCTAATTCTTTAAAATATAAACCAGGTTCATTAGAAATAATAGCATTAACAGGTAATGGTATTTCTTTTATATATGGATCATGTGTATCAAGTCCAATACTATGAGAAACACTATGAAAATAATATTTATCTATTTCAGCTTTATTTTTTATTAATTTAGCTTTTAAACATCCTTCAGCTAAACTATCTTTAGCTATTTGTTGAAGCTCTTTTAATGTCATTCCAGCTTTAGCTACTTTACATATTTTTTGATTTGTTTTTAAAACAATATTATAAATTTTCTTTTGTAAAGAAGTGAACTTTCCATTTATTGGATATGTTCTTGATATATCAGCACAATAACCTTCTTCTTTACAACCAAGATCAAACAATATTAAATCATTATCTTTAAGTAAAGAATTATTTTCACTATAATGTAATGTTGTAGCATTTATTCCACTAGCAGCAATTGTTTTAAAAGATAATTCTTTTTGCCCTACATTTTTTATTACAAAATCAAAATAAGATTCAAGTTGGTATTCATACATGTTAACTTTAGCATGATTCATAATATTAATTAAACCACTATTTGTGTTTTCAATTGCTTTTTTTATTGTTCTTATTTCACAAGGCTTTTTAGCCATTCTTAATTTGATTATATTATTATAAATATCTTTAATTATATAATCGTTTTGTTTTGATGATAATGTTTTTATTTTTTCATTTAAACTAAAATGTTTATTATCAAAATCTAAATAAATATTTTTTATTTCTTTAAATATTTCTTCTATTCCTTGTTGAAATTCATTCGTATAAAAAATATTACTTTGACAAATTCCAGAAATATCACTAGCTTCTTTTCTTGTTAAACGATGTCCTAGCCATTTTTCATAATTTTCATCATATTCATCAATATAAAGGCAGGCGCAATATTCATATTCATCACACATTATAACTAAATATGAATTTGGTTGTTTAATTCCCGTCAAATAATAAAAGTTATTATTAACTTGAAAATCATAATTTTCATCAGCACTGCGGACTACTTCTTGACCACTACCTAAAACAATAACAAAAACATCATCTTTAATAGAATCTATTAGTTCAGCACGATTTTGTAAATAAAATCTTTTATGCATAATAAGTACACCTCGATATAATTATAAAATAAAGATAGAAATATTTCTATCTTATTTAATAAAAATATGCAATTATGTACTAAAAAGTATTCTATTTATTTACTACTGGTTTGCCATTTTCATCATAATGCCATTGATTTTTAAAATATATAGGTCTATTACTTCGATTCCATAATTTTTCAAAACCACTTGGAAGATCATTTCTTTCTAAATAAATAACTAAATTGCCACAAAAATCAAAAGTGCCTCTTTCAATAGAAACAACACTTGCAGGTATGACAATACTTTCTAAGGAAAAGCAACAAGAAAAAGCACGATTTTTTATAATTTTCAATTTACTATCTTTTTCAAAAATAACTTCTTTTAAAGAATTACAAAGAGCAAAACAAAGGACACCTATACTTGTGACATTGTTTGAAATTGTAACACTTTTCAAATTACTACAATCTTCAAAGGCACTATCACCAATACTTGCAATACCTTTAGGTATTTCTATATTTTCTAAAGAAGTACAACTTTCAAAAGTCTTTCTTCCTATTTTAATAACACTATCAGGTATTTCAATATTTTTTAATGATCTACATTCATAAAATGTATAATCTTCTATAATTTTAGTGTTTTTATGAATCACACATGATTTTATTTTTCTTGATGTTGGACGCCATGCAATTAAATATAAATTATTGGAATTTCCTAAATAATTTATATTATCATATGTACTATATTGTAATGAAAGACAGCCAACAAAAGCACAAACATCAACGTCGTTAACACAATTTGGTATCTCAACATTTTTTAAATCAGTACAATCATAAAATGCATCTTCATCAATCTTATCAAGATAGTAAGTTTTATTATTATAAATTATTGTACTAGGTATTTTGATATAAGTTGGTGAACCAAAACATGATTTTATTACAAATGTAAAATTACTATTATTTATTTCTATTTTTAATAATATTTCTTCTATTTGTAAATAAATATTATGACAATTATCACATTCTATAATACCATTTATATTTTTAGATAAATCTAAATCTTTACCACAAGTACAATTTATAACCATATTTATTTTCCTTTATTTATTAATTTAATGGTTTTTGTTGTTTTTAATTTTATAAAGATAATTAATGAAGTACTTATCATTACAATCATGATGAAAAACAAAATAACAAAACTATACCACCATTTGTAAAAAAAGATTTTTAATAAAGAATATATTGCAACTGCTCCTATTTTATTCAATATATAAATAGATAAACATGATAATGGTAAAACTAAAACTATTAAAATAGCACTAATAAGACCAATTAAAATATTAAACATATTTATTAAATCTTTATTACTAAAACCTATCGACTTTAAAATGCCTAATTCTTTTTTATTAATTGTTTTATTTGAATAAAGATACATAATAAGAAAGCTAATTAAGATAAAACCAATCATAAAATACATAACGATTTGTTGATCTTTTGATATATCCATTTCTATTGTATCGGTTAAATAATGAGAAGGTACAACGGACAATTTTGAACATTCTTTTACAAATAAACTAATGTTATTAATTGATGATTTTTTAATGTAAATGTTTGGTTTACAAGTAAATTCATAAATTTCATTAAATTTATTATCTGATAATAAAATACTACCTGCTTGCAAATGATCAGTTGGATGTAAATCTAAAATAAGGCCTTTAAAAATTAAATCTTTATAATTTAATTTATAATCTTCAAAATAAAAATCAACAATATCTAAAGATATTTTCTCACCTAAATGATTAGGATAATTTTTAATTATATAATCTCCATTTTCATTAACATCAAGAAAAGATTTAAAATCACGAACTTCTTTAAATATTTTGTTATAAACTAATAACGAAATATAAACTTCATTTTCATTTTCTACATGGAATGATTTTTCATTTGTGTCAATAACTTTGTCATTAGTAAGAATAATTGAACCACAATTACTTGAAATGCCACTATCACTAAAAAGAATATTGCTAAAATAAAAACTAAACTTATTAAATTTTATATTATTAATTGATACTTTTTTAGGGCCAGAATTAAAATCACTAAGTGTAGTTTCCTGACCTAATTCTTTTGCAAAACAATTGTAATAACTACTATTTTTTAAATAAAAGGTATTTAAATTTTCTTGCAATTGGATATTAATATGATATTTTGCTTCTTCATCAACATTATTAAAATTATTATCTTGTTTTGGTTCAATGATATTTTTAATAATCCCATCAATACGTAAATATTTTTTATAATTTGAGTTTTCTAATAATAAATATGTATTAGAAAGATTTTCATAATTTATTTCATCTGTTTTTTTAATAACATTGACACCATTTTCATCATAAAATAATTTTCCATTGTTAATCGCTTCTTGAATTTTATATTCAAAAATATAGATTCCATCATCTTTAATTTCATTATAATTATCATAAAATTCCATTCCTAAATCTATTATATCTTGTGAACTATTAATTACTCCATCTTGGATATATTTCATTTCTGGAAATTTTTCTTTTATTTGTTCTACTTGCGAATATGATAAATTATTTGTTCTATTATTATATTCTAATGTAAATGTTTCTATCTCATCAATTGTCTTTAAATTTTTTATATCTGCATCTATTCGATTATAATCTACAATTGAAAAACTGATTGACACACAAATAAAACATAAACACATTATTAATATATTGAAAATTATTCCATGTTTATTTGTTTTTATATTATTTAATACTAATTTTAATAAATTATCTTTATTTATTTTCTTTTTTTCTTTTTCTTTGATTTCTAATTTGTTTTCACTTTTATTTATTGTTTTATCAGTGACTACCATGCCATCTTCTAATTCTATTATCCTATCTGCATATTCTTCGGCATCTTTTTTGTTTTGAGTGAATACTATTACTAATCTTTCTTTAGCTATTTCTTTTAATAAATCATATATTTCTTTATTTGTTTGTTCATTTAAATTCCATGTTGGTTCATCTAATAACAATATTTCTGCTTCTTTTAATAATGATCTTGCTATTGCTATTTTTTGGATTTGTCCTCCTGATAATTCTTCTAATTCATTTGGATATCTATTTTCATATTTTTTTAATCCTAATTTTTCTAAATAATTTTCTATTTTTTCTTTTTGTGAACATACTAATGATAAATTATCATAAACTGTTATATTATCTATTAAATTGTTATCTTTAAATACTAA
>CANQTM010000071.1 GCA_947626825.1 uncultured Bacilli bacterium
TACAAGATGATTAAAGAGTACATAGAAGCTAAATACGGCTTCAAGGTACATACCGCATATATCGCAGAGGTAAAGCGGGATTTAGGTTTGCCGATGTACGATGTTCCAAATGTGGTAGAAGAATTGAAGCAGCCGAGGAAGCATCCGACAGCGGAGAAAGTATAAGCGATAAAGGATGCTTTGAAACATTTTGAGGTTATTTGAACACGTAGTATTTTGGAAGAAAATATATTAAATAAAATCTGATTTATTGTATGATATAACATTACAATTCAAGATGATAAATGAGGTGAAAGTATGCAGCCAATAAAAGATTATATTGTTTTAGACTTTCTTGAATGGCTAAGAAGGAGAAAAAGCGAGTATTTATTTATCGACCGTTTAGGTTATGATGAAGAATATGAATATAAAATAGAAGACTATGCGAAAGAATATTTAAATGATATTAAAAGGATTTATCATAAAAAGGAGCCAATACATTCTAAAGTAGAATTAAAGGCAATTTTAAAATCATTTATTGACAGCTATGAATTTGATAGGCTATTTGGAAGTGGACGTATATTTTATGAACAAGATATTGAAAAAGTAATTAGTATTTTTTGTAAAAATCTTGTATCTCGCTTATATTGTTCGAGTGATGATATTGAGAATACTTTGTTATGCTATTATTGGAAAGTTTACTATAATAATAAAAAATTGGATGAAAAATATTTAATTGATAGCATCAAAGTATATTATAGATATTTTGATAAATTTAGAGGTAAAAATTATTGTAAATTAGAAGCTGATATAGTAGAAGAATTTCTTGATTATTTGGATGAAAGGAATGTCAGACTTAATATAAAAACTATTCCACGTAATTATTTAAAAAGAATAGTTCATCAATATAATAATACAAAATTTAGTGATGAATTAATTGTAAATATATTAAAGGATAGAATGAATCAAAAAATGTTAACTTTATTAAAAAATAAGTTGTCAAATGATAAATTGGCACGATATAAAGATTTAGGATATTTGTATGATAGATATAACGATGATAATGTGCAATATAAATGTCTGTTGCTTCCTTTAAAGGGGGAAACAAATCTTGAAATGTTTATCACAAAATATTGGGATGATTTGGACATTGCATCTAGTAATTATTTGGATATATTTGTAAGTAAGAATGATATACAATTATCTGGGTATACGTCTTTGGAAAAAATAACGAATTTGGATTTTTCTAATGAGATAGAATTGCCATGTATATTAATTTGGAAGGAAAAAATGTCAGATGTTCAATTTATTAATATAAGAGGATTGGATTTCAGTCAATTATATGCTTGTATACAAAAAATTATAAATTTAATAAAAAATGAATACGTACTTGATGATATTGTAAATAGGGCAAAAGATTTTATAAAGGAGTGCAAAGAAGAAAACAAGCAACGCATAGTAATACAACAGAATATTAATGAAAATCATGGTATTATTATTGGAATGCAGAGCGAAGAAATAGATTTTGAGTATCTTTATCTATCAGAAATCCAAATGGCAATAAATAGACTAGAGAAATTTGATTTGGAGCCCATTATAAAAAAACGGTCAATTGGTATATTACATAATTTGAGAAAAGCAATAAAGAAAAAGAGTAATGCAGATTTTCTTGTTTGTAAAAACACATTTAATAAATATATCGTTGGTAATGGTGCAGAATTAATAATTGATGTATTAAAAGAATTTTATTATATAAGTTTGTGTTTAGATTTAGAAAATAAAATGGGGGATAAAGATGAAAAATAAGATGGATATTAAGATTAACCAAAGTATAAAAAATAATAATGGTACAGTAATAGGAGTTGTAGAGGGAAACATTTCAACAAATTATGTTTGCGAAAATTTTAAGAATGAAACCCAAGTGTCATGGTTGCATTTGTCCGATTTGCATTTAGGAAAAGATAATTATGATGCAGCAGTAGTTATTGAAAAATTATTGGACGATATTCAAGAACAAATTAAAAATAATAATATTAAACTAGACTTTGTTTTTATTACAGGTGATTTGACGTTTTCAGGACAAAAAGAAGAGTTTAAGTTTGCATCAAAATTTATGAGTAAATTGTCATCAGTATGTCAGGTTGCTAAAGAAAATATTATATTGGTACCAGGTAATCACGATGTTACAAGGGAAAATATTTCAGATAGAACAAGGCAGTTGCGTAACAATATAAAAAAAAGAGAAGATATATCTAGAATTATTGGAAATGAGAAGGAACGAGAAGAATATAGTGTTGGATTAGAAAATTATAGAGAATTTTTGTGTGAAAATTTTGAATGGGCACGGAAAATAGGAAATGTTCCGTTGTCGTATACAATTAATAGAAAAGTTAATGATATTTCTGTTTCTGTATTAGCTCTGAATACAGCATGGTTGTCATATGGTGGTGCAAATGAAAAGGGACAAATAATTTTAGGAGAACGGCAAGTGAGAGAGGCATTAGCTGAAGTCGATAATTCTCAAATAATTATTGTTTTAATGCATCATCCATTTGAATGGTTGGAATGGTTTGACGTACAAGATGTACAAGGTATGTTAGAAAGAAGAACAGATTTTATATTAAATGGTCATGAGCATAGATTAGATATTATAGGAAAAGGGTCTATATTTGGAAAAGCATTTAAAATATCAGCGGGTTCAACTTATGAAACCAGAAATCATCTTAATTCATATAATATTGTATGTAGCAATATGGTTGAAAAAAGTATATCTTGTTATTTGCGTAAATTTGAGGATAGAAACGGAGGCTTCTGGAGTCAGGATAATTCCATTGATAATTCTATATTAAACGGAAAGATTAAAGTTAAATTATCAGATAGATTGTCTGATATACTAAAGGATAATATACAGGAGAGAAAAAGTTTAAAGAATGAATACTGGATTACTCCTTCAGATTCTGATGTTCAAATTATGGTTCCAACTATTCCTAAAGAATTGGTTCGTCAAATAAAAGATGGAAAATGTATTTTATTTGCGGGAGCTGGGACATCTCTTGATGCAGGGTTACCAACTTGGAGTGAATTATTAAGAAGCATGGTTGAGAAAGTAGATGATTATGGTTTATTGAAAGATTCTGAAAAAGAGGAAATAAACTATTTGATTAATAATCAAGATTTTACGACGATTGCTGAATTTTGTAAGGACAAATTAGGTTCATATGATTTTGCAGAGATAATTAAGGAATGTTTAAATACTACCAATAGATTTTCACAGACACATAACATATTATCACAAATACCATTTAAGGCAGCTATTACAACGAATTACGATAATTTTATTGAAAAAAACCATTACAATTATAGGGTGGTGTTATCAAACGAAATATCTGAATTGGACAAACAAGATATAGATTGTTTCTTTCAGCAAGATTTTTTCCCTATTTTTAAAATTCATGGTTCTTATGAGAAAGCGGATTCTATAATATTGACAGACAGAGATTATAGAGAGGCTATATTTAAAAATAGGAGATATAGAGAAAATTTAAAAAAATTGTTTGAAGACAAGTCTTTGTTGTTTATTGGATTTAGTTTTAGAGATCCAAGCATAAATTTATTATTGCAAGAAATTCTTACAGTTTCGGAAGGAAGAACACGAGCACATTATGCTTTCATGAATGATATTGGGGATATAAAAAAGAATTTTTTTTGGAAATCAATGAATTTGCGAGTTGTAACGTATCCAACAATTGATAATAGCCATATAGTTTTATCATATATGTTAAAATCGTTAAGGGATGAACTAATGTAATTGTCTACACAAGTTTTGGGTTAAAAATTAAGTGAGTAATTGAACGTATCTCCCCAATGCTGCATTTCTAATCAGCATAGAATGAATCAAAGACAGGGTAATGAAGTTATGAGAGAAAAGAAAACTCATTTGTATGTGGACAGCCAAGAAAGAACCTTGCTTTTACATAGCCTTGTGGAGCTGAAAAACCAGCTCATACAGCAGGGCAGATATACGGATTGCGTTGACGAGCTGATATTCAAGGTCGTAAACGCACCGATTAAGAGAATGAAAATTGAATATGTCTAAGGCACATCACAGAGCCGCTTATTCTTATTGATTTTTAAGAGTAAGCGGCTTTTTTGCGTTCTGACGTTCTCTGTTACTGTTACATAGCCACCTTGACAAAGTGGCTAAATCTATGCGAAAGGAGGACACACCTATGTCAAATTGCAAAGTAATCGCTCTGACGAACCAGATGAATAATCTGGGGTATTTTGAGCCACCATTCCGACCGTCGTAAGCCACCATTCCGTTTTTGAGTGAGCCATCATTCCGGCAAATATTGAGCCAGTCAGATGACCTGCATTATAATGAACGCATGCGCAGAAATGCGTAAATTCATTATAAGGAGGTCACAAAGTATGACCAAGTACTGCGAGATCCTGAGGCTGCATAGTC
>CANQTM010000072.1 GCA_947626825.1 uncultured Bacilli bacterium
GGGTATTCGGATAATTGGATTAATCAGCGTCTCAAATCCATAGAGATTCGTAAAGACCTCACGGATGAATGGAAGCGGCACGGATTGCAAGAGGGAGTGCAGTTTGCTACGCTGACCGATATTATTTATCAGACTTGGAGTGACATGACCGCCAAGGAATATAAGCAGTTCAAAGGTCTGAAAAAAGAGAACTTACGTGACAATATGACCAATAAGGAATTGGTGCTAAATATGTTGGCGGAACTTTCCACCAAAGAAATATCTGAAAGTAAAAATCCGGAAACATTTCGGGAACACATGGATGTGGCGGAAGCCGGTGGTGAGATTGCCCGCAATGCCCGTATGGAGTTGGAAGCCAAGACGGGTAAGGCAGTCATCAGTCCGCTGAACGCCAAGACAGGCATTGCGCTCAATTCATCTCCGGAAGAAGAAGACACAAAAGAATAATCCTAAAAAGTGAATCAATATCATGAAGACAACATTGCATACAGAATGGACTGTCGAAGACATCTGTAAAGGATTTACCTACAACGAATTGGAAGGTAAAGGTCTGTTTGGATTGGACGGGCGGCTCACTATCCAACCCGAGTATCAACGCCATTACATCTACAACGATGGGAAACGTGATGTAGCGGTGATAGAATCCCTGCTGAAAGGTTATCCCATCGGACTAATCTATTTCAACCGGACTGTGGACGGACGATTTGAAGTACTTGACGGGCAGCAACGCATCACTTCTATCGGTCGGTTCGTTACAGGAAAATTCGCCATCAAGGATGAAGCGGATAACGTACAGTATTTCTCGGGATTGCCCGAAGAGCAGCAACAAAAGATTATGCAATCCTCTCTGCTGGTATATGAATGCGAGGGTGAAGAAAAGGAAATAAAGGAGTGGTTCAAGACCATCAATATTGTAGGCATTCCGCTCAAGGAGCAGGAATTGCTCAATGCCATCTATTCGGGCGAGTTCGTAAATGCAGCCAAGCGGGTGTTCAGTAATTCCCAAAATGCGGAAATACAGAAATGGAGTCATTATATCAAGGGAGATGTGAAACGGCAGGATTATCTGGCGGAAGCCCTCCGGTGGATTTGCGACAGTAAGGGGATGAGCATTGATGCCTATATGAGCATACACCGTCACGAGCCTTCCACGGGAGAATTGGAAAGTTATTTCCGTTCTGTGATTGACTGGGTATCGGCTACCTTTACTATGGTAGAGCGTGACATGTGCGGCTTGGAATGGGGACGGCTGTATGAAACGTACCATGCCACCCCTTATAGCACCGTCCATGTCGCGGAACGGGTAAAAGCCTTGCAAGCGGATGAAAGTGTGCGGTGTCCCCGAAATATTTACGAATATGTACTGGGTGGAGAAGAGGATAAGAAACTGCTTGACATCCGTATCTTTGAAGAATCAACCAAGCGGGCTGCTTACAAGCGTCAGACCGAAGCGGCTGAGAAACAAGGAATTTCCAATTGTCCGCTCTGTGCGTTGGGGAATAATGCCAACAAGACCCGCATTTACAAACTTTCGGAAATGGATGCCGACCATGTGACTGCATGGAGCAAGGGAGGGGCAACCAGCATGGAAAATTGCGAGATGCTTTGTAAAACCCATAATCGTTCAAAGGGAAATCGGTGAAAGTGTGTTATTTTGAGAGAGTTAAATCAATTAATTCTCTCAAAATATGAACAATAAAAAAACATTTCACGAAGTTTCCGAGATTTGGTGTGATGCAAAGCGTCCGATAGTGAAGCATTCCACCCTATGTGCTTATCAGCTTACGTTACAAACACACCTATTGCCACGATTTGGCGCTGCGGAAAATATAACAGAGAAGGATGTCCAGCAGTTTGTGATAGACAAATGTACTTCCGGATTAGCAAGAAAAACAGTCCGGGATATAGTGGCAGTGCTCAAATCTGTTATCAAATACGGGAATAAGCACGGGATTTTCCATTTTGAAGAATGGGAAATCGAATATCCTACCCAAACAGAAAACAAACTGCCGCCCACATTGTCATTAAATCATCAGCGTATATTGATGCGTCACTTGCTGGAACAGCCCACTCCACAAAATATAGGTGTACTGTTGGCTCTCTGTACCGGAATGAGAATCGGTGAGGTTTGTGCTTTGAAATGGGAAGATGTGGATTTTGCACAAAAGACAGTCATCGTGAAGCATACTGTAGGCAGAATATATAACTGTGAGTTGAAATCTACAGAAAGGGTTCACTCTTCCCCAAAAACCAAGAATTCCTATCGTGAGATTCCTATATCCAAACAGCTTCTCCAAGCGTTGAAAATGGTAAGGAAACAATCTCAATCCCCATACGTGGTAGGCACTTCCACACAATCTAAAGAGCCCCGTTCTTATCGTGATTATTTTGGCAGGTTGCTAAAACGATTGGATATTCCCCACTTGGTCTTTCATGGACTTAGGCATACATTTGCGACCCGATGTATTGAAAGCCAGTGTGATTATAAAACTGTCAGTGTCATACTCGGTCACTCAAATGTGGCAACGACACTTAATCTGTACGTTCATCCTAATCTCAATCAAAAGAAACGGTGTATTGACCGTATGAGTAATTTCTTGGGAATAACATGAGTTAGTCTTGGACTCTATATATACATGGGGGACAAAAAATGTCCTCCATGTATGTGATGCGCATGATTGACTATAGCTTGAAGCCTTTATTCTTTTTCTGAATAGGCTTCAAGCCGACATTCTGTTGTAATCGTTCAAATTGTTTCTTGAACCATTCCCCGATATGCAGTCCGTCAATGGCAAGTATCAGCTTTCCATTGTTTGTACCAACTTTGGCAGTAACATCATTCGTCTTGAACTTACGCCTATGCTCATCGGAATAGAGTTCGCCGTTGTACGGCAATGGCTTGCCTGTCATTAAATGGGCGGTCTGTTCATGGGTAAAACCGACAGCAAGGCACAATTTCTCAATACGGAGCATAGCACGAAACCAAGGAAACCATTCTGTGGCTTTTATCAACAAGGCGTTAAGCCTTGATACTTCCGTTTGATGTTTTGTTACCGTCTCGTTCTTTTCCAGCAAGTGCCGTTGCTGCATTTCCAGCACTTGGCGGCTGTGGTCTGCCCGTATGGTCTGTATCTCGGCTTGCAGGGCTTCGATGGTCTCCTCGTGTGTGGCTACCTTCCTATGCAGGGCGGTGTTCTCCCTCTCCAGTGTCTTGACCTTGTTGCTCCCGAAAAGAGAACCGACACTCTCGGCGATGTTGGCGGCTGCGGTCGTGGCTGCCCCTTTCAGCCGTTCGGTCTGTATCTCTTTTTTCGCCCGTTCAAGCTCTTCCCGTGCCGTTTCTTTCCGTTCCTGCAATTCCACCACTTCCGTTTTCAGTTCCTCTGTTTGTCGCTTTATGTCACGGTAATATTGCTGCGTGGAAACGTGCCTCGCTTCCGAACCGTCCACGCCCCGTTGTAAACCGTATTTTTTCATCGCAACAGCGTAGCTGTCTTGATAGGCTTTCAGTTTCAAGCGGCTCATGATGTCATCGGCGCACAGCCTCACGGTGTCGGTCGGCTTCTTGCGGTAGCGTTTCTTCGCCTGCTCCTCCCTTTTCTTCCGCTTGCGTTCCCCCTTGACTATCGGCACAAGTGTGACGTGCATGTGCGGTGTTTTCTCGTCCAAGTGCAGGTGAGCCGCCACGATGTTCTCCTTCCCGAACGTGTCGGCAAAATATTTGAGGTTGTCGGCGCACCACTCGTCCAGCCGTCCCTCCCGTTCGATGCGTTCCATGTCTTCGGGTGTTGCCGACACGTTGATGCGGATTGCCCGCACTTGGTTACTTCCGATTTTGCGTGTCAGTCCCGCTTCTTCCAGCCTCCTTTGGATAGCCGCCGAACGGTCTTTCACTCCTTCGGGATATTCGATGAGTTTTCGGTTTAGATGCGTGCGTGTGGGGTCAGCGTTCTTGGGTATGATGAAACGCTCTATGTGGGCGGTCGTCCCGCTGTCGGAACCGTGCGCCTTTTCCATGTGTAAAACTACGAAACCCATATATTCTTCCTTTCTTTTTTGGCTTGTGCAACAATGATTTTTTTGTATCTTCAGGGGCGGCAAATGCCGTCCCCGATGGGGTGTGCAGAGGGGCTTGCCCCTTGCCTTATTGGGGAATTTTCAGCGATACGTAGTATTGCGGCTCGGAAAATTCCCTAATAAGCTACGGTATTTTCTCCGTAAATACCCTGCGGCGTACCGTCCGTCTGCCTTTCTGCGGTGGCTATCCCTGCCGTCTGCTTACCCATATAACCCCACCCTTATTTTTTCCCTTTCGGTCGGTGGGTGGC
>CANQTM010000073.1 GCA_947626825.1 uncultured Bacilli bacterium
GGTGGTTGCCGCTACCGACGGCGTGATGGCTCAGACCAAGGAGCACATCCTGCTGTCCCGTCAGGTGGGCGTTCCCTATATCGTCGTTTTCCTGAACAAGTGCGACATGGTTGACGATGAGGAACTGCTGGAGCTGGTTGAGATGGAAGTTACCGAACAGCTCGAGGAGTACGGCTTTACCGATTGCCCGATCATCAGAGGTTCCGCTCTGAAGGCTCTGGAAGATCCCAACAGCGAGTGGGGCGACAAGGTTCTTGAGCTGATGAAGACGGTTGACGAGTATATCCCCAACCCTCAGCGCGATACCGACAAGCCTTTCCTTATGCCTGTTGAGGACGTGTTCACCATCACCGGCCGCGGCACCGTTGCTACCGGTAGAGTGGAGAGAGGTACGCTGCATCTGAACGAGGAAGTTGAGATTGTAGGTATCAAGGAAGAAACCAGAAAGACCGTTGTTACCGGTATCGAAATGTTCCGTAAGATGCTGGATGAGGCGCAGGCCGGCGATAACATCGGCGCGCTGCTGCGTGGCGTACAGAGAACCGAAATCGAAAGAGGACAGGTTCTGGCAAAGCCCGGCTCCGTGACCTGCCACCACAAATTCACCGCTCAGGTGTACGTTCTGACCAAGGACGAGGGTGGCCGTCATACGCCTTTCTTCAATAACTACAGACCGCAGTTCTACTTCCGTACCACCGACGTGACCGGCGTCTGCAATCTGCCTGCCGGCACCGAGATGTGTATGCCTGGCGATAACGTCGAGATGACCATCGAGTTGATTCATCCCGTGGCTATGGAGCAGGGTCTTACGTTCGCTATCCGTGAGGGTGGTAGAACGGTTGGATCTGGTCGTGTGGCTTCTATCATCGAGTAATTGAAAAAATGCAGTAAAATCAAGGCTTCCGAGCGTATGCTCGGGAGCCTTTTTCGGTCTGAAGAGATGAGAGGAAGGTGCTAGAGGTGCCAAAACGGTGCCATAAATATAAAAATGTATGATTATACTTTTGATTAAGACCTATTATTTGACGAATGATTAGAGGGAATATTAGTATATACACACTTTTGTAAAGGGGGGAGTTGTATAAATAATGATTTTTATTAAAACGAAAGAATGTAGCATATGTGATGGAGAAAGAAGTTAAACTGCAAAAACAACATATAACGGTGAAAATACGAATATAACTATTGACAAAAAATGTGAAAAGATATATTATGTGATGAGAACGGAGGAATTGTAGTGAATAACGTTATTCTAAAATCTTTATCAGTAGAGAATTTTGCATCTTTTGCAGATAGAATTATTTTTACAACAGAAATAGACAGTAGTAAAAAGGAGTATTTAGAAAATACTTTTGAAAGAGGAGACTCAAAGTTTAATAAAGTGTCGTTTCTTTATGGAGCGAATGGTTCAGGAAAGACTTTTTTCTGCAAAATTATTAGAGAGATACAACGTTTGTTGAATTTTTCTCCTTTAATTGCGATGAATGATGCTCAGATACTTTCTTTGCCGCAGTTCAAAGGATTTGATGTTCCGGTCAATATATTTGCATTTGATACTGAATATCAGAAAAAGCCAACTAAATTCGAGATAGAAATTGTAATGGATGAAGTTACATATCATTATAGTTTTTCGATTTTTAATAAAAAGATACAATCGGAGTATTTGACGAAAAAATATCGAAGAACAGAAAAACTTATTGAAAGAGTTTCGCCATCTTTTAAAGATATGGTGTTGCGTTCTGATTTGAGAGATTTTGAAAATACTAAGCAAGTAGTAAAAGAAGAAGCACTTTGTTTACCTATAGCGGCATTATTAAATAATTCACTGGCATCGAAAATTGTTTCGGCGATAAAAGAGATTCAAGTTGTTAGTATGACAGCAGCTAGATTAAATCCTACTAAAACCAAAACTTCTTTTTCAGATGAACGTTTAGGAAAGTATATTGACATTCTAAAAAAGGCAGATCCTACTATTCGAGATATACAAGTGTCATTTAAGGAAGAAGAGATTGCTAGACAGAAGATTGAGGATGATGATTTTGAAAATAGAGAAGTAATAGCAACGAAAACAAGAGTTGGTGTAGACACGAAGCATGCAGTTTTTGAGAATGGAAAAGAGACAAGTAGTACGCCAATTACTTTTTTTGCAGATGAATCATTGGGGACAGTAAAATTGTTTACGGCATTACCATATCTGTATAATATTTTAGAAACAGGAGGTGTTTTGGTTATTGATGAGTTGGAGAATGGGTTGCATCTTTCTTTAGCTAAAGAAATAATTGCTCTCTTTACTAATAAGGAGAGTAATCCGAACAATGCGCAACTTATTTGTACATCTCATCAACCGCTGTTATTGGATGGAACTTATCGGCGAGATCAGGTTTGGATTGCTTACAAAGATTTTTATGGGAAGAGTATGTTACATAGAATGAGCGAGATTAGATCGTCTCGTGCAAAGGTGAATTTGGCAAATAAGATTCTTGAAGGTGCCTTTGGATGTAATCCGGAAAAATTTTTTGAATAAAATTACACATATGGAGGAAAAAGAAGAAACACCAAGATATATCTTGGTGCTCTGCTGGACGACAGAAGCTTCAGCCGTCGATATAATAAACTGACCATTTATAGTATATCACGCCATTTTACTGATTGCAATAAGAAATCTGTGCCCAGAAAGGTTAAAAAAAGCAGACTATTTCTGAAAATGTGATGTATATATATGTAACTATAAACCTAGATAAAAAAGAGATTCATGAGGTGGTAATATGGGAAAGAATCAACATGTAACACCACATCCAGATGGTGGATGGCAGGTAAAAGGCGAGGGAAATGTGAGAGCAACAGTTCGCACTAATACGCAAAAAGAAGCAATTGATATTGCTCGTAGTATTTCAAATAATCAAGGTTCCGAATTGATTATACACAGACCCAATGGACAAATAAGGGATAAAGATTCACATGGACGTGATCCTTTTCCGCCAGAGGGATAATGATAACTCAATAATATAAAAAGGGGTCTAAGACTTTTAAAGTCTTAGATCCTTTTTAATAGGTTGAATCACCAACCTTTGATTTGTTTTACCTGTTCCGCCCTTTCGGGATCAGTGTGATATTGCAGCTTAAAACGTATTGTTTCTACAACTTCTTTTCTTGCTTCATCATCTAGCTGATAGAATGAAGTCAATAGATTATCCACATCGGGCATACTGTTTTTCCCAAACAGATACATAAGTGGATATAGAGAATTTTTCAGATAGGTTTTTACTCTGTTCCCATCAAGAGCGCCATTTAATCCATTAGGCAGTGTGGGATAAATTTCTTCTTCCGTTATAGCACCAGAAAATGGACTGGCGGAACATATCTCATTTACATCAATTTCTAGCTCATTTGCCAGACGCAGGGCAAAATCAAAGCGGATGTTAGAATCCTTTTGTATAATGGAATAAAGTGTTGTGGCGCTAATTCCGGTAGCTCTTGCAATCTGCCGGACATTTGTATTCTTGCTATCAAGTATTTCTTTCAGTTTCTTTCCATCACCCATAAGAGCCTCCTATTTTCATATTCTAAATAATTACGAAAAATATAAATCTCAATTACTATCATATCATATATACGAAAAATATAAAAGAGGAAAATTAAAAAATCGTATATATGAAAATCGTAAAAATAATTTTACGAAGTGTTGACACAATAAGAATAAAGTGCTAATATAAATATACGAAAATCATACAACTATGAAATACAAAAGTTGTAATGAAGTTAAAAAAGAGGAAAGGAGGACAAACGTGTGGCAAATTACAGTTATATGATGAATGTAGAAGATATTGCTAATGAATTAGGCTGCTCAAAATCCCATGCTTACAAGATCGTAAAAGATTTGAATAAAGAGCTTGAAGAACAAGGGTATATTACAATGGCTGGACGTATTCCAAGGGCATTTTGGGCAAAGAAAATGTATGGCTATGAATTATCAGTAAGTTAAGAAAGGGGGAGAACTAGTATGGCATACAGAGAAAAGGACACAAAAAAATGGTCTGCGCAGTGGTTTGAAACAACCGCTAAGGGAGAAAAGAAAAAGCGGAGAAAGAGAGGATTTGAAACAAAGAGAGAAGCCTTAGAGTATGAACGGCAAAAGAAGCTAAACAGTATCAGAAGTATGGATATGAAGTTGAGTGAATTTATGGAGGTCTATTTTGAAGATAAACAGAACGAATTAAAAGA
>CANQTM010000074.1 GCA_947626825.1 uncultured Bacilli bacterium
AGCCCTGCCCGTTCTCGCCCTATTCGGACGTGAACGTGCGGGATACCTCCCTGCGCCAGGCGCTGGCCTCGCCCCTGTTCATCGCCCTGCGGGAGGGAGAATTTCTGGCGGACGACCATGCGGGCGGCTGTGTGCTCTTTGAAAAGCGGGCGGCTGTGGAGGCGCTGCTGAAACGTTAGAATACGAATAGATCATCAGACCGGAGCGTTTACCGCGCGCCGGTCTGATATTGCGTTGCTAGTAGCAAAGGCAAGAAAAACCCCGTAACCGTTGCGGTTACGGGGTTTTCGTGGCGAGAGTGGTGCCAAATGATACAATGGCAGTTCCCGCCTATCGGTGGAGGTGTTTAATGGAAGTAAGCCACATCTAACAAAGGACCCATCGTTAAACTATGGAAGTATACCTCCGCATGCTGTAAACACCACCTAGCCCGGTTCAAACAGTCAGATGAGCTGTCTCGGCCTCTCTTGGAGCGCTTTTATTCTAACCCTGTCGTGCCCGTGGTGTCAATGTTTTCTTTCTCTTATTCTCTTCACGGACCAGACGATCACGACCACGGAGAGTACAATGCTGGCGGCCAAAAGCCCATATTCCACAACATCGACCATGCTCATTGAATCTCCCAGGTGACCGTCACGGTATCCGTCACCTCAATGTCATCAGGCTCCAGATTCAGATCGTAGCTTGACGGCGCTGCGCTTTCCAGCTTATCCTCCATACAAAGGGAACCGGTCATTGGGCGAAATTCAAATTCGATCTGCCCCCAGGAGTAATCAATACTCTGAATGTCCTTCAGAGCGACACCAGCCCCCTGGGTCAAAACCGCTGCCTTCGCCTTCGCATCTTGCACCGCCTTCCCAAGAAGCTCGTTCTTCGCCGCTTCTCTGTCCTTGACCGTATAGCTGATCTGAATCTCCGGATTCACTTCACTGTGCGCAAGAGCATATAGGACCTTGCCGAGCCTATCGTTGTCCGCATCGAACTCGACCTTCACGATGTGCTCAAACCTATAGCCTTGGAACTGCTGGCGATACTCGTCCCCCACCTTATAGCGTTGATATTGCGCATTGATGTCAAACCTGAGCGTTTTCAGGTCACTCGGCTTGAAGTCAAATGTAGAGAGCACCTGCTTCAGTCGATCAGTCATCGCGGATGATTGGTATAGAGCCTTTTGGTATTCTGGTTGTAGGCCCCTCAACGTCAGGGTGATCCTCATCATGTCCGGCTTGACCTTGATCATCCCTTTTCCAGTAACACGAATGGTCCGCACGTCTATCATTCCTTTCTTCGCATTTCCTGCGCGGAACCCGATCCGCCAGGATCGATTACAGTATAATGGTCGCGCTGTCCCAAAAAACGGCCAGCAACAGGAAGGCGCGGAAAAGAAGGTAACCGGTTTGTCAGGTCCAAAAGGTCTGTACAAACCGGTTACCTTTATTCGCTTCATTTGTTGAGAATCTTCTCCCGGTATTTTTGCTCATCTCTTTTCCACTCGATGTACTTCTCGCGGAGGCACCTTCCGCACGGACGGTAACCAGCAGCGACTGCCGTCCTCTCATCGGCGAAGAACACTCTGCCTTTCTCATAGCTTCCTGGGTGAGCCTTTATTGTGGACAGAGCCGCTGGACAGTCCAGACGGCCATAAATTTTGGCCGTACTGTTCCCCCCATAGGTCCCAGGAGTCGTAGAGGTATAGAACTCACCGTCAGCACCAAGCAGCTTATATTCCTTCATCGTTATTTCCCTCTCCTTTTCGTTCAGCCGTTCTTTTCTTCCGTATCATTCTCGCCACGATCCTGGGTATAGGCATCAAAGAGATCTGCTTCTCCTTCGATATGCATTTTGCCATCGATGCTATTGAGAATCACAAAGTTCGAGCACATCTCGCATTGGATGGCACCTTCAGGTTCAAATCCTTTCTGGTCCGCATAGGGGCAGAAAGCACGATATGCTTCCGGTCCGAGCCGCAGAGCCAAGCAGATATGTTGATGCCACAATTTATGCTCCGGTTGCGGCTCAACTCTTGTATATGGGTTCCTCACAAAAGCACGGTAAATCTGCATACCGCGCTTCACTGCCCACCACTTCATAGGCTACGCCTCCGTTCAACCACAGAAATACCCCACATCGACGGCTATATCAGCTGCAGGTTCTTTTTCTTCAAATGCCTGCTCAATAGCGCGGGCCCGTCCTGGCATGGACATGATCTTGTCCGCCATCTCCTCTGAATAGTGCCAACTGCTCAAGGTGAGGTACCTGCGAATGTCGGCCTTGTATTCTTCGATGCTTTTGTAGTCCTGGAACACATCACATGCCTCAAAAAACTCTTGCTCCTCTTCATTCATCGGCCAGACCTCACTCGTTCATATCGCGGGAATTGGCCTCCTCAATCACCTCTCCAGAAGTCTGGTTGACAAACTTCACGCAGATATTGTCCACAGGGTTCCCTGCGAAAGCATTATACATCCCGCCTGCGAAGTAGAGAGCCAACGAGGAGAACGACTCAGTCAGGTTTAGCTCCGTGCTCGTCGTCACCACGGTGAACTCGGTGAAGTCATCATTGTAATCGATGGACACGAAGTTGGTACCCTCATCGTTGATCATCCCATCGAAGGTTTCTTGGAAAGAGTCAGCAAGGCCAGACATCATTTCGTCATGCTGCTTTTTGGACATCTCCAAGGTTACGGACCCGTCCTCATTCAGCTTGGCGGATTTCACTTCCCCGTCAGCCACCTCTGCGTCCAACTCATCCTGCGTCATATCCTCCGCGAACTCTGCCGGAATAGTGAGAGTCACATTAAAGAGTCCCTCGTCTACCTCGACACCACCGCTCGAAGAACCCTCACCCTCGCCGGTGTCGGCCCCTGTTTGGGCTTCAGTCGCGTCCGTCCCCGCAGGTTGGGTACTTACCGCGCCGTCGTCCTTCTTGCCACCACAGGCGCACAGGGTGGCCAACAGTGCAAACGCCAGAATCAGCGCAAATATCCGTTTCATTTCTTTCCTCCTCATTTTTTGAACTTGACACCCATGGTGACTTCAGGATTCATGTCGAACGTCAGCTCCATCTTCATTTTGAGGCCATCGGCCATCTTGAGAAGCAGTTCAGGGGTAGGTTCCACCTTCCCCATCTCAACCAGCTCAAGCTCACTGGCCGGGATACCGATTTTCTCTGCAAGCTGCTCACGAGTGATTCCGACGAGTTCCCTGGCACCAGTAATAGCAGGGCCGATCCCCTGGCCTTTGCCTCTCACTTCAGTCTCACTTCCGAACAAGCCGGAGCCTTTCTTACCTTTCATTCGCACTTCAATGCCGGTCATCCGCTTCAATCCTTTCTTTTTGATGTAGTCCTCCAATTCACCCATCATAGAGGATACGGACGTTGAATGCAAAAGAGAAGGTAATATAGAATATCGTCTCAAGCATACAACGGTTGTTGTGTGGCCGAATACAGGCGAAAGTTAAGGGAAAAACGGCCCGTAATTCGGCAGCTTGCTTATATTGGGACATAGCAAAGCGGGCGGCATGAAGCCCTTCATTGCAAAAGTGAACATCATCCCGCCACGAACAGTATGGAGGTGGTCACTCCCTGCTTTGACTATGTTGTATCTTACTTCAACTTCAGCAGAAGAGG
>CANQTM010000075.1 GCA_947626825.1 uncultured Bacilli bacterium
TTTAGTCATATAGCAGTAGAAGTACCAGGAGAAAATACTTCTAATGAATGGTGTGAACCTGTTACAGATGAACAATACGATAAATTATAATTTAATTAGTGAAAGAAAAATTTTATGAAAAAAATTGATATAATAAAATATTATTCAAACAATTGTTCTTAAATATAGTAAAAATAAATGCAATATAAAAAATAATAATAAATGTAACAATAAGAACTAAATTTTTATAAAAAAAGGATGTGTTCTTATGGAAGAAAAGAAAAATGAAATTATAATCTTTGAAAATCAAGATGTAAAGTTAGAAGTAAATATGAATGATGAAACAGTGTGGCTTACTCAAAAACAAATGGCAGAATTATTTGGTAAAGATAGAAGAACAATTACAAGACATATTCAAAACATATATAATGATGGCGAATTGGATGAAAATTCAGTATGCTCATTTTTTGAGCATACTGCAAATGATGGAAAAAAATATAATGTTCAATATTATAACTTAGATATGATAATTTCTGTTGGTTATAGAGTGAATAGTAAACAAGGCATTATCTTCAGAAAATGGGCTACAAATATTTTGAAAGACTATATGCTAAAAGGCTATGCTGTAAATCAAAAGCGATTAGAATATTTAGAAAAAACGATAAAGCTTATAGATATCGCAAATAGAATTGATGAGAGATTATAAGGAAATGATGCAAAAGAAATCTTAAAAGTAATTGGAAATTATTCAAAAGCTCTTGATTTGTTAGATGACTATGATCACAAAACATTAAAAAAGCCAAATGGAAATATTGATGAAAGAAAAGTTGAATATAGTAATTGCATAGAAATAATAAATAAATTAAGATTTAATGAAGAAAGTTCATTATTTGCAGTCGAAAGGGACAAGGGATTAGAATCAATTGTAGGTAATATTTATCAAAGTTTTGATGGACAAGACATCTATAAAAGTATAGAAGAGAAATCTGCTAATTTTTTATATTTAATAGTAAAAAATCATGTTTTTGCTGATGGAAATAAAAGAATAGCAGCTACCTTATTTATATATTTTTTGAACTTTTATGGTATTTTATACAAAAATGGAAAACAAACAATAGATAACAACACTCTAACTGCATTAACTCTTTTAATAGCGGAATCAAATCCTAAAGAAAAAGAAGTTATTATAGATTTAGTAATGAATTTTTTAAATGATTAAATAAAAAAATATTTCTTCATAATAAATATAATACCTGCTAATGAAGAAAATTTTAAGATTGAATAAAAACGGTGGAGTAGGGGAGAATAGTAGATTTTTTGGATTTTAAAAATTAAATTATTTTAAAATTTAATAAATTTACAATGAATTTTAAAAATATTTTTTAGAAAAAATTTCAAATTAAAAAAATAATTTTAAAAAAATATAAAATTATAAATTTAAGATTTTAAATTTACAAATTTATATTAAACTAATAAAGTTAATCGTCTAATAAATCTAATTGCTTATTTTAGTTTGTATAATTTTCATTATAATATTACTTATATAAAAAATTATTATCCAATAATAACAATTTTTCTATTATAATATGATAAATATTAAGATCTAATAAAATTTATGTAATTACTGGCATTACTTGAGTCTAGCTCCAAAAATGCCAAAAAATGACGCACGAGAATCGATTTTAAGCAGTTTTTAAAAATTATCCATATAGTTTGTTGTATAAAAAATAAGGCTATTTTGGGGTGAAGCTCTAAAATCAATTTTAAGACATTTTTTTGTAGAAGTAAACAAGCTATATGGATAAAATATATAAATTAATATAAAGATATAAAAAATTTGAAAATATAATTAAGAAAATCTTGAATAAAAACAATATTATATAAAAAAGTGGGCTATATCAAAGGAATAGCGAATTTTGAAAGGGGATACTAAATTGAGGTATCTATATTTTTACTCCTATTCCTATTTGCACAAAACTTTGATTTTGTGCAATGTTGCATATGTATAAAAAACAAGATACAACATTGCTCTCTTCCCCTATTAAATCTATTATAAATATTTCTTTACTTTTTTAATATTTTATATTGCAAAACATGATTTATAATATTTATATTTTATTTATAACATATTACAGGCTTAACTGTCAATACAATTAAGCAATTTTTTTAAAATTATTTTCACTTTCACTTAAATTCTTTGTATTATATTGGCTTAAAATTTGTTCATAAGTATCATTTACCAATGAAATTCGTAAATTTTCTTCTAATGTTTTGGATTTTTTTGTTCTTGGATAAATGAATTTATATGTATAATTATAAAATTCTAAGCTTTTTAAAATTAAATCTATTTGACAATCCAATAATTCTATGTTGTTTTTATTGGTCGAATTTATATCAAAATTAATATTCATACTACTTTCCCCCTTTCTCCCTTGCCTTCTTTAGGTACTTGATAATTACTCAAAGGATTTTTATTAACAGCTTCTTTTACTTTTTCATTATAAACATGTGTATAAATTTGTGTACTAGCAATACTTGTATGCCCTAAAAAAGTTTTTAATAATAGAATATCTTGTGAATTAATATATAATAGTGTAGCAGCTGTGTGCCTTAAACTATGAGTTGTGAATCCACGACCTTCTAACCCCATAAGCTTATATGCTTTTTCGCATATTGCTTCTACTGTACGTACAGCAATTCTTTTGTTTAAACGAGATTCAAATAAAGGTTTATTTATATTTACAATTGGATTATTATCTTTATTTATGTATTCAAGTAATTTTTTTTTACATCTATTATTAAAATATACTTTTCTTTCTTTATTCCCTTTTCCTACAATTTCAATGCTATTTTCAGAGAAATTAATATCTTTTATATTAATATTAACTAATTCACTTACACGCATACCTGTACTAAGAAATAAAGTTATAATCAAATTATTTCTCATAGGATATTTGCTATTTTCCTCATTAAATATCTCTTGTATCTTTTTCGCTTGTTCTAAATTTAAATATTTAGGTAATCTTATCATCTTTTGAATATTTTGTATCCCTAATGTTGGATTCTCTTTTGTGATTTTTGGATTTGTTAAGAACAGCCAGTTATAAAATTTTCTTATTGCACACATTTTTAATTCTCGAGTATTAGGATTATTATCTTTACTAAAGTTTAAATATACCAAAAAAGCAATAATATCTGCTTCTTTAACTTGCAAAAATGTAAATATATTAAACTCCTCTATATTTATATCTATGTCTAAATAATCCTTTATAAATTTACAAAATTGTATTAATGCAATATTATAAACATTGGCTGTTCCTTTTGAGTATCCTCGTATGTATTTTAAATAATAAATAAATTCATTTATTATTTTAGGATTAGTATCAAAATTTGTTTTCATTTTCCCTTATCTCCCTTCTTTGTTTTATGTCGACAAGTTCCATTGTACCACAATTACTCTGTAATTGCAAGAGAAAAATAAAAAAAATACATAGTTTTTTTATTCACTATGTTTTTTTATAACAATATTTTTAGTATTTTCATCAAAGTAAATATCTACATATTCAGTATCATCTGTATCCTTTGAAATGCCCATTTTTCTAATAAATTCCGTAG
>CANQTM010000076.1 GCA_947626825.1 uncultured Bacilli bacterium
GGTCTATTTTCTGGATTCCAATTATTATCCCATCCACTTTGTTTTTCACTTGCTTCACAATAAATTACTAGAGAATTACATTCCATAAATACATATTTACTAATCAATGTGACATTTTGAGAAATACGAACACTTTCAAGATAATTAAATCCTGCAAAGGCATATTGTTTTATTTCTGTTATTTCATTTGGTATTGTGATATTTATTTGTTCTTGTTCACCAACATATAATTTTGCATTATCTGAAACATATAATGGATTTGAATTTTCATTTGTAAAACTTATCTTTAACCATGATTCTATACTAGGCATAGTTATCTTTTCTAAAGATGAACATCCTGAAAATGCATTATTTCCTATTGTTGTTACATCTTTTGTAAATGTTATATTTATTAATGAACTACAATTATTAAATGCATTTTCTCCTATTTCTTCTACTGCATTATTAAATGTGATTGTTTCTATTTCACTACAACCATTAAATGCATTATTTGCTACATTCCCATCTAATATAATTACATCTTTTAACGTTGATGGTACATATGTTGAGTTATCACTATAACTACTTGCTCCAAATATATAGCCAAAATAACTATTTGTTACATCGTTTAATGATGCACCTACAAATGGAATTGTAATGCTTTGTAATGAATCACATTCATAAAATGCATGTTTTTCTATATTTGTAACATTATTTGGCATAACTATATTTTCTAATAAAATGCATTTATAGAATGCACCTTTGCTAATACTTATAACATTATTTGACATTTTAATACCTTCAAGATAATTATATCCTGCAAAGGCATATTGTTTTATTTCTGTTATTTCATTTGGTATTGTGATATTTATTTGTTCTTGTTCACCAACATATAATTTTGCATTATCTGAAACATATAATGGATTTGAATTTTCATTTGTAAAACTTATCTTTAACCATGATTCTATACTAGGCATAGTTATCTTTTCTAAAGATGAACATCCTGAAAATGCATTATTTCCTATTGTTGTTACATCTTTTGTAAATGTTATATTTATTAATGAACTACAATTATTAAATGCATTTTCTCCTATTTCTTCTACTGCATTATTAAATGTGATTGTTTCTATTTCACTACAACCATTAAATGCATTATTTGCTACATTCCCATCTAATATTATTACTTCTTTTAATGTTGATGGTATATATGTTGAATTTTCATTATAACTACTTGCACCAAATATATATCCAAAATAGTTATTTGTTGCATCGTTTAATGTTGCACCTACAAATGGCAATGTAATCTTTGATAAATTTGTACAATTTACAAGAAAACCTTTATTTATAGTTGTAACACTATTTGGTATTTCTAAATTTGTTAAAGTACTATTATTTTCAATTGCATTAGAACCTATTGTTGTTACATCATATTGTTGTTCATCAAAATCAATTTTTGATGGAATAACTAATGATTCTAATGTTCCATAATAATTTGTTAAAATGGCACAATTATCTTTTATAATAAATTGCATATCATCTTTTTCAACAAGATTATTATTAGTTACTTCATAATATACTGGTCTATTATCAGGATTCCAATTATCATCCCATGTTTCAAGTTGTGAACTTGTTTCACAATAAATTTTTATTAAAGTACAATCCAAAAATGTATCTTTTTCAATAATATTGATACATTTTGGAATAGTGATACTTAATGTTTTTGAATTTCCTTTAAAAGCATAGGCTCCAATATTTTCAACATCATAATCTTTTTCATGTAAATTGATTATTGTTGGAACATCAATTTTAGTTGCTTCTTTAACATACCTTGTTAAAGTTGCCTTTTCGTTTTTAATAACAAATTGCATACCATCTTTTTCAACAAAATTATTTTCGTTGACACCCCAATATACTGGCCTTTCATCAGAATTCCAATTTGATTTCCAACCACTTGGAATACTTTCAGCTTCACAATAGATTACTAATGATTTACAATCTGCCACACCAGAAACATCAATATTTTTGACATTGTTTTTTATTGTTAATGTCAAAAGATTATTACAATATGCAAAAGCACCATATGAAATTTTTCCACCTAAAACAATAACTTCTTTTATTGAATTTGGAACTTTATCTTTATTTGCTAAATAATCACTAGCACCAAAGAAATAGCCAAAATGTTTATTTTCATTGCCAGTTGCTGTTGCTCCAACAAATGGTATTGTCATTTTAACTATATTATTACAACCTATAAATGCATTAGCACCAATACTATTAACATTTTCACTAATTGTTATTTCTACTAATGATTCGCAATCTCTAAAAGCATTATCTAATATTTTTGTCACTAAAACATTATTAAATGTTGAAGGAATGGTTACTATACTATTTTCTCCTACATATTTTGAAATGGCATAATTATTATCTTGATAAATAAAATCATAATGATCATTAGCTATAGAACCATATAAATTTAAATCTTTATTTCCATTCAAATTTGATGCTAAAATAGTTGTTACTTTTTCATCATTTGAATTGAATTTTTCGTTACTATACCATCCATAGAAAACTGAACTTGTTTCATAAACATAATCAATTATTGGATTTTCAAGCGTGATTGTTGATGTATGAACAATAGCACCATCAACATAATAATTGATAGTTAAAGATTCATAACTATATTTTGCAATATAAGTTACTTCTTCTTCAGTAATATTAAAAGTATAAGTTTGATTAGGCGTTAATTGTTCTTCACCCTTATACCATCCAAGCCATGTGTATCCCTCATTTGTTGTTGCAGTTAATGTAATTTGTTGATTTAATTTTGTTGCTTTTTGTAAAACTTCTAAATCAATATTTCCTGCTTCTTCAACTGGCATTTTTACTATTGTTACTGGACATTTTATCCATCTTGCTTCATAAACTACACTTTCTTTTGGCATTTCAAATGTATAACTTAAATCTTCTTCTACTAGTTGATCTCCTTTATACCATCCAAGCCATGTATAGCCATCATTTGTTGTTGCTTTTAAAGTTACACTGGTTCCTGCTGTTTTTCTTGTTGCAGTTTCAAAATTAACAGTTCCTGCATTTGAAAAATTTTTATTTGTTGTTACTGTATATGAAGCCCATCTAGCTTCATAAACTACATTTTCTTTTGGCATTTCAAATGTATAACTTAAATCATCTTCTACTAGTTGATTATTTTTATACCAACCAAGCCATGTATAACCATCATTTGTTGTTGCTTTTAAAGTTACACTTGTTCCTGCTGTTTTTCTTGTTTCAGTTTCAAAATTAACAGTTCCTGCATTTGAAAAATTTTTATTTGTTGTTACTGTATATGAATTCCATCTAGCTACATATACTACATTTTCTTTTGGCATTATAAAACTATAATTCATTTTATTTGATATAAAGGTATTATTTTTATACCATCCATCCCATGTATAGCCTTCATTAGTTGATGCTATTAATGTTACATTAGTTCCTGCTGTTTTTCTTGTAGCATTTTCAAAATTAACAGTTCCTGCATTTGAAAAATTTTTATTTGTTGTTACTGTATATGAAGCCCATCTAGCTTCATAA
>CANQTM010000077.1 GCA_947626825.1 uncultured Bacilli bacterium
GGGAACTTTATTATTGCTGAAGAATTATTTTCATATAGTAAGTATCCTGATATAGTTGGAGCAGTATTAAATATTACTATTTCCATTTGTTTAGTTTTCCGATGGAAATTAGAAGGTATTCTGGTCGGTACTGTAATTAGTAGGTTGATTCAATGGGGCGTGCGCGGAAGGATATGTTTGTCTCTCTGTTTGAAAGAAAAAAGAGGAGAGCAAATATTGTACTGGCTGACGAATTTATACAGATTTGCAATTTTAGCGCTTAATGTTGTTATATGTGAATATGCAGTGTCATTCTTTAAAATCAAACTGTATCCATTGGATTTTTTAGTGAAAGGGATAGTTATTGAGATAATCTGTGTGATGGTTATTTTTCTAACATTTAGTAAGTCGCGATCACAAATGGCTATCAATAAGCAGATATTATCTTTTATAAAAAAATTGTTGTGTGACATGAAGAGAAAGTAAAGTTAAAGGCGGTAAAAATATGCAGATCAGTCTTATGCTCTTAGGATTTGTAGTTCTTTTGTGTATACTGTTTGGTATTTTTAGATTGCGAGTGAATAAAGTATTATTTATTCTTTTATGGATGTGTGTGGTGTGTTGTATATCATATACAGCATACCATTTTCAGTTACAGGATAACTCCAGACAATTAGATTTGTTTAGATATTATGGAGAGATTAATTCTTATAGAGGAATGTCCAATCGAGAATTAATTAATTCTATTCGTTTTTCTGCTGAACCTGGTCGTACAATGTTATTTGGTTTTATATCGCGGTTGCCTAGTAATCAGTTTTTACCGTTTATTTCATGCGTTTTAGTTTATACTTTGATTGGCTATTTTTTATATGATGCAGGGATTGGTAAGGATGATAAAATTAGTTTTTATTCCTTGATTCTTTCTATGATTGCTGTAACTGCAATGATATTTTACGGCGATGTGTTGAATACTTTAAGATGTGTTATATCGTATGGAATTATTTGTTTTGCATATGTAAAATTTGTAAAAAATCAAAAGTATTTACCAGTGTCGATCTTATTAAGTGTATTGGCCAGTATGCTACATAATACTGGCTATTTTGTTATGATTATTTTGATGGTTTATACAATATATCCTCGATTATTCAGGTATAGATGGCTTTTGGTCATTTGGCGAGTGGCGATTTTTCCGGTGGCATATTTATTTCAACAAAGTAATATTCTCATAGTTAATAAACTAGGGATGAAAGTTTCTGCATATATCAGCAATATTTATAGGCACTATCTATATTGGGTCTGCATGGCAATGTTGCTGTTAATTATTCAAGGAGGAGTAGAATATCTTTTGAAAAGACAGAATAAGATTCAACTAGTTAACCCAAAAGAAATAGAAGTTATGTCTATTTTTGTTTTATTGTCATTAGGTGGTATAGTAAATGTTGCTGGTATAAGACTGATGTTTATTGTTGCTTTCTTATTCCCATATTTTGCTAGAGAATTAGTTACGAATTTACGTAGAGATAAAAGGCTTGTATGGGTTATCGGCTTTGCTGGTTCCTCCTGTGGGTTAATTATATATAACCTTTTATATTTTCTTTTACAATCAAATAGAGCGGGGGCTTATTGGGGATGATCACGGCAGCGTGGTAAAAAGCGGTTAAATACTTAGTGTAGAATATTCAAAGGTTGATATTGATATGAAGGAAAGATATGTATATTTAGATATACTGCGAGGAATTTTATGTATACTTATTTTCTTGGGACATGCTCCTGGCTTTATTCCATCTTTGGACATTGATATATTACGAGAATGGAATAGAGCGTTTACAGGCGGCCCTATCGTAACCTGCTTTTTTGTACTATCAGGTTTCCTTGCGTGGTTATCTTTTGAAAAGAGAGGAAATGTAAGCTGGCAATTTGCTGTTGATAAGATAAGGAAGTTCTATCCTACATATTTATGTTGTTTTGTTATATCCCTGACAGCATTATCGGTTGATGCAGTTGGTGTGCGGGGGGGTACTTCTTCAAAGGATATATTCAATACTTTGCTTTTGCATTTAACGCTCATGCAGGCTTTGGTTCCAACCGATAAAACAATCTGTGCGTATTGCTCAACATCTTGGTATTTGTCATGTTTATTATTTCTTTACTTTTTGGCTGTTCCAATTCGCAAAGCTATGCTTATTGCCATAAATCGTAATGAGCAGAAGAAAGGAACGTATATTATTATTGCCTGCTGGTTGATTCTATTTTTGGGGGAAATGTTTGTTCTGGCATATAAATATAAGACCCCATTTATGTATGAGTTTCCGCTATTTAGAATATGCGAATTTTGGGGAGGTATGATCATAGGCTGTATTTATGGGCAAGAACCAGATAACTGGAAGAAAAGAGACCATGTCCGATTAAGTGTATTAGTGTGGTTGATTTCAATGTATGTATTTCATAATCTTGGTGTTACAGGATGGAAATACATGGTTTCAGAGACACCATTTTGTATGATATTGATTTATCAGCTGGCGAAAAAACGTAGCGATAGAATATTGAAATTATATTTGACGCAGATATTGCTCTATATATCTCGCTATAGTTTGGAAATATTTCTTCTTCATTATTCGGTTTTGAGATATTTTAAGTTTATTAGTATTCCGTCTTTTGGAGTGGCACTTATTTATTGTGCAATGTCGATGCTTATAACAATAAAGTTGGCAGAATTAGTGCATGCAATATGCAGACATAATATAGAAAAAGCCAAACAGTCAACTTACTGATGTTGGATAGTATGGAATAAAATATATATATTAACAGCTTTATGCTGTAGAAGGAGGAAAGCAGAGATGATTATTTTAGCACATCGGGGATATTGGAATAACATGATTGAGCGAAACTCGCCGCGTGCGATTAGGATGGCATTGGAGAAAGGTTATGGCTTTGAGTCAGATGTCCGTGACTTCAATGGAGAATTGGTCATCTCCCATAACATGGCAGATGAATCTTCCCCGTCTGCCGAAGAAGTCTTTCAATGGCTTGCAGAGAAAGATGATAGATATTGTTTTGCCATTAACATCAAAGCTGATGGGCTGAAGGATCTCTTGATGGAATATATCACGCGCTATCAGATCACAAATTATTTCATCTTCGACATGTCCATTCCGCAGATGATTGAGTATGACGAAATGGGGTTGCGCTATTTCACCCGCCAGAGCGAGGTTGAATCTGTGCCCTGTATGTACGACCAAGCGGCAGGAGTGTGGATCGATGGCTTTTGGGGAATGTCCTGGATCACGGAGGAACTGCTGAAGGGGCATATTGAGAATGGAAAGGAAGTCTGCATTGTCTCGCCCGATCTGCATGGCCGGACAAATTATCAGAGCTACTGGAAACAACTAAAAAACTACAGAATCGACTTGTCAAAGGTTATGC
>CANQTM010000078.1 GCA_947626825.1 uncultured Bacilli bacterium
ATTAATTAACAACAGGGACAGAATTATTATCGTGAGCCAAATTATATTGAATAAGGTCATCGATTTCGTTATTAATTCTGTTTTTGCCTTCAACGTTAGCATTTTTAGAGAAAAGGGCCTTGATAGTAAGGAAGAAAATTTTTATATCAAGGAAAAAAGAAAGATGATGGATGTAGAAAAGGTCAAAATTAATTCTGTCAACGATAGTGATATTGTTTTTACCATGGACTTGTGCAAGGCCAGAGATACCAGGAAGGACATCGTATCTGTGTTTTTGCTCATCGGTCATGTGTTCGTAATATTCAGAAAGCCAAGCACGAGGGCCAATGAAAGACATTTGACCTTTTAAAATGTTAATAATTTGACCCAATTCATCAAGAGAAGTTTTTCTAAGGAAAAAACCGACTTTAGTAATTTTGTCTTGGGAATTAACCTCATTGTTAGCGACCATAGTTCTAAACTTATAGATTTTAAAAATTTTGCCATTTTTACCGACACGATCTTGTTTAAAGAAGACAGGACCCTTGCTATCGATTTTGATAGCGATAGCGATAAAAATCATAGGGATAAAAAGAATAATGCCAAGTAAAAGAGCGAAGATAAAATCCATAATTCTTTTAAAGAACTTGTACATAAGTGAACACCTCTTTTTTAGAATAAGAATTGACGGATAAAATGATGATCCATAGTAGCGTTAGAAGACTCAATAACAATAGGTTTGACCTTTTTTTTAAGAAGAAGAAAATTAGGTTTGCGGTCTGAGATATTGTGGGCATCAGAGCCAAAAATCAAAGGGTAATCTTCTTTAATAAGAGTCTTAACGAACTTTCTATGTTTAGGGTTTTTGAAAGCCTCGATGTTAATTTGGAAGATGAAATTGTTATCTAAGATCTTTTGCATATCAGAATCAGAATAAAGATCCAAGTAACGATGGACATGAGCGATAATAACTTTAAGGTTATATTTGATAGCAATGTTGTTAATTTCATCAAGCATCCAGTTTTCAAAACCAGAATAAGGTAATTCAAGAAGGATAAGATTAGTCCTAGAGATAACAAGTTTGTCAATATCAACGAGTGAAGAGATGCCATGTTCAATAGCGACTTCAGCAGCGAGATAGAAACAGTTATCTTTGTAAGGAGAAAGTGGTTTAATAGCATCATAAGATGCTTGCCTTTTCACAATAAAATCATTAACTGAATCGAACTTGTGGGCATAGAAATGAGGGGTAGCGATAACTCTAAGGACACGCTGAGATAAAAGCATATTAAGCATAGCGATAGAGGTATCGACATCCTTAGCACCATCATCGATGAAAGGTAAAACATGACAATGGAAATCAGTAAGCATAAAGGTAGGATCCTTTAAGAAAGATTAGAAGAGTCATTAGAAGAAGACTTGCTGTTGTTACTAGAAGAGTTGTCAGAATAATAATGTTTAGAATAATTATAGTATCTGCTATGGTAATATTTTTTGTTAGCTTGTTGCTTGATACCGTTAAGTACAAAACCAAGAACAGGAATAGAAGCGAATTCAAGTTTTTTCATAACGACATCGATAGAATTAACAGTAGTAGATTCGTATTTAACAACTAAGATAATACCAGAGACAACTTTAGCAAGTTCAAGAGCATCAGAGACGATGTTGATAGGAGGGGTATCGATGATGATAGAGTCATAATCATTAATAAGGGAATTAAGAATTTCTTGAGTTTTAGAAGAACCAAGTAATTCAGAAGGGTTAGGAGGTAAAGGGCCAGAAGTGATAAGATCAAGGTTATCCATAACATTTCTTTTAATAGAGTTTTGGATAGTACTTTCTTGGCTGATCAAAGTAGAAAGACCGATAGAGTTTTCAACATGGAAGATACGGTTTTGTCTATTTTTTCTTAAATCAGCATCAATAAGAAGGACTTTTTTACCAGCTTGAGCTAAAGAAATAGCAGCGTTAGCAGCAACAGACGATTTACCTTCAGAAGGGTCGGAACTAGAAATAGCGACAATTTTTTTATCAAAAGGAGATAAAGCGAAGGTAATGTTAGTTCTGATAGTTTTGAAACTTTCAATGATGTAGAAAGGAATTTTCTCATCAGTGATTCTGAAAGTTTCGTTGCGAGCAGCCTTGTTGTTTTTAGACTTTTTAGCTTTTTTATCAGAAGGTAACTGGTCAACTTCACCAATAATAGGTTTTTTGTATTTTTCCTCAAGTCTTTCAGTAGATTTAATAGTGTTATCAAGAGCAAGGATAGCTAAACAAATCAAGACAGAGATAACAGCACCAGCGATAAGACCAATCAAGGTATTCATAGTAGTATTAGGAGAGACCTTGTTTTTGTTAAGTTTAGCGACACCAAGGGCGTTAATTTCACCTTTGTTGATAGCCTTTTCTGTAAAAGGAGGGCAAACTTCAACTAAAGAATTAATTAAAGCAGCAGAAAGGTAAGCGTTAGTAGTGGTAACAGTGATATCTAAAGCGTTAGTATCTTCGGTGTTAGAGATAGAGAAACGAGATCTAAGATTAGATAGCGCCTTTTCAGAAGAAGAAAGATCAAGTTTAGAATTAGAGAACTTGAAATTTTCATCTAAGATACCATCATTGATAAACATATCTTTCATTTCATCAAAAGTAGGATCAGGCTTATCTTCAGAATTATCAGAATCACGTAAATCATTTAAATAAGATTCGTAATTAGAAAGTAAGTCATTAATAACAGCATACATAACAGCATCATCACGAAGGACCTCGATGTAGGTATTAACAAGTTGTTTAGACTCAGTGATATTTTGTTTGTCATCTGAAGAGCCAGATGAAGAGTCATAACTTTGGACATACATAGTGAGGTTAGAAGAAAATTTGCTAGGTATAAAGGCTTTAGTAAAAGCAAAAGCTATGATACCCGAACAAATAGTGATAATAAGGATCAATTTAATTTTAGATAGAAGAAGGATAAAAAGGTCCTTAATAGAAAAAGCATTAGAATTATTGTTTTCGTTCATAAAATACTACTCTTCTTTCTTAAAAGTGATAAGTGTGTGAAGGATTAGATAAAGAAATCCTTAGGGAAATCTAAAGCAGAAAGAGCGGAGTTAAAAGTAGAGATGATGTTAGATTTATTAGAGATAATTTCCTTAACGAGTTTAATTTGATTTTTAGCACGAATGAGGTTGTGGGAAGGGGAATCTGTTTTGAAATAAAGGTCACCGGAGATAAAATCATCTAAGAAACGCATAGCGACCTCAATAGACATAAGGAAGAAGGAGTCAAAGAGTGACTTAACTTCATGAATAGAGATAAAAGGTTTAACCATGCGAAGGAAGCCGATAGAGAAAGAATGGATTAAAGGCAAGTCAATAGAGACATTATCTAAATTAGGGTCATCTTCAACTGTCGTGGAAG
>CANQTM010000079.1 GCA_947626825.1 uncultured Bacilli bacterium
ATGGGCGAACAGCCCAACCCTTGGAACCTGCTACAGCTCCAGGATGCGATGAGCCGACATCGAGGTGCCAAACTGCGCCGTCGCTGTGAACGCTTGGGCGCAATAAGCCTGTTATCCCCAGGGTAGCTTTTATCCGTTAAGCGACGGCCCTTCCACTCGGTACCGCCTGATCACTAAGCCCGACTTTCGTCCCTGTTCGACTTGTTTGTCTCACAGTCAAGCACCCTTATGCCTTTGCACTCGTTGTATGATTTCCATCCATACTGAGGGTACCTTTGGGCGCCTCCGTTACTCTTTGGGAGGCGACCGCCCCAGTCAAACTACCCGCCTGACACTGTCCGAATTACCTGCTTCTGGTCTTCGTTAGAAACATCACTATCAAAGAGTGGTATCCAAACGTTGGCTCCTCAGTGACCTGAACCACTTTATCTTCGCCTCCCACCTATCCTGTGCATCAATAGCAATGTCTCAATATCAAGTTATAGTAAAGCTCCATGGGGTCTCTCCGTCTAGTCGCGGGTAACCTGCATCTTCACAGGTACTAAGACTTCACCGAGCCTGCTGTAGAGACAGCGCCTAGATCATTATACCATTCATGCACGTCAGAATTTACCTGACGAGGTATTTCGCTACCTTAGGACCGTTATAGTTACGGCCGCCGTTCACTGGGGCTTCAATTCATCGCTTCTCTTGCGATAACAAATCCTCTTAACCTTCCAGCACTGGGCAGGCATCACCTCATATACGTCGCCTTGCGGCTTAGCATAAAGCTGTGTTTTAGTTAAACAGTTGCCTAGGCCTATTCACTGCGGGTCAATCGCTTGACCTCCCCTTCTCGCTAACTTACGGGGTAATTTTGCAGAGTTCCTTTACAACAGTTGTCTCGCTCACCTTAGGACTTTTATCCTTGAGCACGTGTGTTCGTTCTCGGTACGGGCTAACTTAAGTTTTGATAGGAGCTTTTCTTGGAAGCTGACTTCATTGACTCGTTCTGTATCACTACTTCACTCTTTCGATGCCCTGGATCCTGTGTGTGGTTTTCCCTGCACACCTCCTGCTGCATCTCTACTAGAATCCATTAACTAGCTCAACTAGCCTTCTCCGTCCCTCCATCTCCTTAATATTAGGTTCTGGACTATCAACCAAATTTCCATCGACTACGCTTCTCAGCCTCGCCTTAGGTCCCGACTTACCCTGGGTGGACGAACCTTTTCCCAGGAATCCTTGCTCAATCGGTGTAGTAGATTCTCACTACTATTCGTTACTCACACCGGCATTCTCTCTTGTAGTCGCTCCACCACTACTTTCGTTATGACTTCAACGCTCCTACAACGCTCCCCTACCACTCATCTTGCGATGAATCCATAGTTTCGGTGTCATGCTTAGCCCCGGTTAATCTTCGGCGCAGTTTCACTCGACTAGTGAGCTGTTACGCACTCTTTTAAGGTTAGCTGCTTCTGAGCGAACCTCCTAGTTGTCTGTGCAATACCACATCCTTTTACACTTAGCATGTACTTTGGGACCTTAACTGTTGATCTGGGCTGTTTCCCTTTTGACCACGGATCTTATCACTCGTAGTCTGACTGCTGCTTCTATATATTGGCATTCGGAGTTTAATAAATCTTGGTATCCCTGGATGGGACCCGCAATTTTTCAGTGCTCTACCTCCTATATACAATCCACAACGCTAGCCCTAAAGCTATTTCGGGGAGAACCAGCTATCTCCAAACTCGATTGGAATTTCACCCCTAGCCACAAGTCATCCACTGTCGTTTCAACGAAAGTTGGTTCGGTCCTCCATGGTATTTTACTACCACTTCAACCTGCTCATGGCTAGATCGTCTGGTTTCGGGTCTACTGCAACATACTCTTCACCCTCTTAAGATTCGCTTTCGCTTCGGCTCCGTATCTCCTACTTAACCTCGCATGTCACAGTAACTCGCCGGTTCCTTCTTCAATAGGCACGCCATCAGGCTTTAACGCCCTCTGACTTCTTGTAGGCATCAGGTTTCAGGTTCTTTTCACTCCCCTCACGGGGTTCTTTTCACCTTTCCCTCACGGTACTGGTTCTCTATCGGTCACTATCTTGTATTTAGCCTTACGCAGTGGTCTGCGCCTCTTCCGACAAAATTTCACGTGCTTCGCCGTACTCTGGATCCCACTCGCTGCATCCTAAATTTTCGACTACGGGTCTTTCACCCTCTTTGGCTTACCATTCCAGGTAATTCGTCTAATCTAATGCATCACTTCTTGTGGTCCTAAACCCCATCTTGCGATGGTTTGGGCTCCTCCCTTTTCGCTCGCCGCTACTCGGAGAATCGATTCTCTTTCTTTTCCTCTAGCTACATAAGATGTTTCAATTCACTAGGTATTTCCTCATTAAGTTATGTTTTCGCTTAATGATGACACAACTCTACTTTCGTTTTCCTTGTGCCGGGTTCCCCCATTCGGATATCTACGGGTCTATGCTCACTTCCAACTCGCCGTAGCTTTTCGCAGGTAGTCACGTCCTTCTTCGCCATATAGTGCCTAGGCATTCACCCAACGCCCTTTCTTTATTTGCTTTTCGTGTTTGTAACTTTTTTTTCTCGTTTTTTTCTTAGTTTGTTTTTACCCATTCTAATAAAAAATTTCTTTTTACTATTCAGAAAAACTTTTCCATATCTAGTTTTCAAAGATCTCTTTCTTTTTGAAGTCTTACTCTTCCTTTTTTGAGTAATCCTTCAAAACTAGACAGCTTACTTCTCGTCTTGCACAGTTCATCTTTTTTTCTTCTCTTTTTTTCTTACTCCTTAGAAAGGAGGTGATCCATCCCCACGTTCCCGTAGGGATACCTTGTTACGACTTAACCCCAGTCATCAGCTCTACCTTAGGCGCCTCCCTCCTTTACAGGTTAGGATAACGACTTCAGGTATTTCCGACTCCCATGGTTTGACGGGCGGTGTGTACAATGCCCGAGAACGTATTCACCGTGACATAGCTGATTCACGATTACTAGCGATTCCAACTTCATGAAGTCGAGTTGCAGACTTCAATCCGAACTGAGAAGAGGTTTATGAGATTCGCTCCCACTCGCGTGTTCGCTGCTCTTTGTCCTCCCCATTGTAGCACGTGTGTTGCCCAGGCCATAAAGGGCATGATGATTTGACGTCATCCCCACCTTCCTCCTCCTTACAGAGGCTGTCTCGATAGAGTCCCCATCTTACTGTTGGCAACTATCAACAAGGGTTGCGCTCGTTGCGGGACTTAACCCAACATCTCACGACACGAGCTGACGACAACCATGCACCACCTGTC
>CANQTM010000080.1 GCA_947626825.1 uncultured Bacilli bacterium
CAGTAGGTGTCCCGGCTGAACGGCACCAGCTCATCCGGCTCATAGTTCTGAAGATAGGTCAGCAGGTCCATCTTCCGTGCCTGCGCTACCACATCAGGGGGAATATATGACATACGGCGTCACCTACCTTTCTGGCTCTGACTTGGCGCGGGCGATAAAGGTGTTGGCACAATCTTCAACGGCATCCCATATATCATCCATGTGGTAGCTATTGTCCCGTTTTTCCATTCCTTGAACACGTTTGCGAGAGGGCAGAGAAATTTCAAAAGCGCCAATGCACTGTGCCTTGGTCTGTTCATTTTCCTCCAGTGACACCAAAATGTCCTCGCGGGAGGTGTATTTGTAGGAATGGTTAAGAATTACCTCTGGTAGCAGGGAGAACCATGCTTTATAATTCTCTTCTTGCTCGGTATGCACCCTTCGATACAACGCTATGTTCAGATACTCTAGGGTCATGCGCAATACCTCCTGAAATAACAGCCGACTGATTATTACACAAATCAGTCGGTCATGTATAAATATAAAGCATTAAGGAACTGCGCTCTTCACGCAAGTTGATGAGAAGTAATATGCTTTAACTAAATATTGTGATATAGTAAACGATACTTAATTCGTCACTCGGGATGTTTAGGTTGCTCTTCACTATGCTGTGGGCTGCTTTCAATATGGTTTTTTAACAGTTCTTTAATTTCAAGTAATTGTGTCTGCAAATCTGATCCAGATGATTTCTTGAATTTCCTCTCTTTTTCTATATCTTGGTCAATCATATCATGTAGATGTAGCAAAACATAAGAGCTTATTGAGAAAACTTGAGGATGAGATTTGGGGGATATTTTAGGTTCCACACTATTCTCATTGATGGAAAAATGAATGTAGTTTTTAATGTCTTCCATATTTGCTAAATAGGGGGATAATCTCTTTTGCAAAACTAAAACCTCTCCCATTTTTAAAAGCTGCAAATCTGTTATTGATACCAACGGTGAATTGGAAGGTAAAGCAGTTTCATTATCGCCTTGCTTTGTGCCACATAGTTCACTAATTTCTTTCAATAGGGGAAGTTCCTTTGACATCATATAATACCAGTAGTCGCAATTACCCTTAATTATCTCTGCTATATTGTCTCCATACATTCTGTTTAACTGTTTGATTCCCTGTATAATTAAATACATTCTAATATTCCTGCTTCTAGACGCCGTAATAATGTTGTCCATATCTGTGATTGGAGGCAAGTTTGCGAATTCGTCTAGGATATAATTGACTCTTCTTGACAATTTCTTATGAGGATAAGTGTTTGCTAAATGAACTAACTCTTCGTAACTTTGCTTGAGAAATGCACTAGCAAGAGGATGGTAGGTGCTCTTCTCATCTTGAATAATAAGAAATACCCCCGTTTTCTCGTTCGCAATATCTGAAAAGTCAAAATCACTGTTAGCTAACATTTGAGACAATTGATTATTTGAAATGAATAGGCGTATTTTTTGGTGAAAGGTAGATAGAATTCCTCCTCTGGTATCGTTAGGTGCATGTATAGTTCCACTAGCACTTATTGATGCCAAACCGTTCTCATCGTGAAGATTAAAGTAATAAACTATGTATCTACTTGTTCCAATAGGCTGTTCGCCAATTCGGCTCATATTATAGATGCTGTTAAAATTTACTTCTTCCTCACTACTGGCGTCTTCAAATAGAGCTAACGCTAGGCCTATAAAGTAATCGACAGAGGAGTTGTCCCAAAATGCATCAGAAGAAGATTGCTGTGAAGTAAAAATACTAAGGCCTAAATCGTTTAACAATTCGACAGCCTTATCTATATTGCCATCGCGATAATACTTGTAAGGTAAATGTAGAGGATTCCACGAATTCCCGTGTAAGGGATTCCGAAAATTTAATACTAATATTTTATATCCGTTATTCTCAAGCGCCTCGTGAGTGGAAGAATACAATTCCCCTTTTGGATCAGTTGCTATGAATGATTCCGATGATCTTGCAACTATATTAATGAGAGGAAGGACAAGACGTCTAGTTTTTCCGCTTCCGGTTGAACCTATAACAAGTGAATGTGACTCGGAATCCTCAACAAATGCGTTATTTCCTCCATCATAAATAACAGGAATTCCTACATGACTATATTTTTTATCTGAAAGATTTATGTGATTCATAACGCTTTTGATTTCGTTATCTGTCGCGAAATTACCGCCTTTCCTTTTTTCCCTTTTAATACCTGCCTGTTCTTCTAGTTTATCTGTCAATTCTTCGAGTTTCTCAAATGTGCTCTTAAATAAAATTGGTATTGCAAAGTAAAGAGGAAAGATCAGATACTTGAATGCTATATCTGCTTCTTGCATTCTCCGAAGGATGACTAGGAAGACGAAGAAGGAAATATATGGAATATAGAACAGGAAAAAGAATATTCTTCCCTTTCTGTTTTTGGAAAAGCGTTTAACTGCTTTCATACACTTTTCATATCTTGCTATTATACTATATTTTGCTGATTTGATGCTTGCAATTGTTTTTTTGTAAATGTCTTTAATCTTTATCATCAAGGATGAAGGATGAGTGGTGCTTCTATGTCCTATACGGGTTCCTATATCACTGCGTAGAAGATGAAATGATACCATTATGTATAAGATAATAATAACAACGATGACGATGGAGTTGGGAGGAATTAATTTTTGTATATACTCTAGCATATTATCTTCACCCCTTGTTAGAGCATATTATACAGTACTAGTACATTGTTGGCAATAGAAATATTTTGATAGATGATACTAATTGTAATTCTCAACAGATGAAGAGGGTGGTTGTTATTGCATAATATTGAATGCCTCTAATCGTTTTAGTTCTTCACAAAAGAAAGTTATCTTATTAAGTACTGGCCTTACTGAACAGCAAGGCCAGTGCTATAAATTTTGTTGTTCACCTCTCATAGTCCCGTGAGCGGGACGGCTGCGGCGTATCCTCGTCGGGGGTAGTGTCAATGAGGGTCTTGTCCTTCTGGTCCAGGTTCAGCAGGATGTTCAGCTCATTGAGCCGCTTGGATTTTTGCTCTAACTCCTCTTCCCTGGTAAAAGGGGCATCCAACTCTGCGCGGGTGGCCTCCAACTGTTGCTGGACCTCTTGCAGATCGTGTCTCTCGTCATCGAGCCATGCCGGGATTTTTCCAAGAGCGTTGTC
>CANQTM010000081.1 GCA_947626825.1 uncultured Bacilli bacterium
TCTGCTACGGCCAAGAGATCAACCCATTTACCTTCGGCATTGCCAAGGCCGATATGCTTATCCGTGGTGGTGATCCCGAAAATATGCAGTTTGGCAACACGCTGAATGATGATAAATTCACTGGATACACCTTCGATTACTGCATTTCCAACCCGCCTTTCGGTATCGACTGGAAGCGCGAAGCCGCTGATGTGGAAAAGGAACATAAAAAAGGTGATGCCGGACGTTTCGGCGTTGGTCTTCCCGCAAAGTCTGACGGGCAAATGCTCTTTATGTTGAATGGAATTGCAAAGCTGAAAGATACCGGCCGTATGGCCATCATTCAAAGCGGGTCTTCACTTTTTACGGGTGACGCCGGAAGCGGACAGAGTGAAATCAGAAGATATGTTATAGAAAACGACTGGCTGGATGCTATCGTTCAACTCCCCAATGATAGCTTTTACAACACAGGCATCTCCACTTATATATGGCTCATTACAAAGGACAAGCCTGTCTCCCACCGGGAACACGTTTTACTGATTGACGCCAGCGGATGCTTTGAGCAGCGCAGAAAGCCTATCGGCAACAAGCGAGTGGATATTACAGAGGTCTGTCGCAACCTTATTATTGAGGCTTATGGCGACTACGACAGCAAGACCTACGAAAAGGAAATCGCCGATGGTAAGACAATTGTGGTTAAAAGCAAGCGCATGGAGTCTGTTGCGCTTGGATATAACAAAATTACTGTAGAAAGCCCCATCCTCGACAACGACGGAAAGCCCATTCTCAAGAAGGGCAAGCCTACAGCCGATGCCTCCAAACGGGATACAGAAACAATCCCGCTGGACGAGGATATGGATGCATATTTTGAACGGGAAGTTCTCCCATACCGCCCCGGTGCATGGATCGATAAGACAAAGACAAAGGTTGGCTATGAGATTCCGTTTACCAAAACATTCTACGAGTATCTGGAAATGGAACCCGCCGGCGATATTGCCAAGCGTATCGAAGCGCACGAACACAGCCTGATGGAGAAATTACACGCACTATTCGGAGGTGAGCAGAGTGAGTAATGCCGTTCAATACACCGATATGAAGGATAGCGGAGTCAAGTGGATTGGATTGATTCCAACAACCTGGCGCACACGATATTTAAAGTACCTTTTTTCTATTGAAAAAAGGATTGCAGGAGAACTTGGACATACTGTTCTCTCTGTAACGCAACGAGGAATTAAACCTAAAGACATGACTGAGCGTGGCCAGTTTGCGCTTGACTACTCCAAGTACCAGTTGGTTTATGTTGGCGATTTTGTGATGAATCACATGGACTTGCTGACTGGATGGGTTGACATTTCACAATATGACGGAGTAACCAGCCCTGACTATCGCGTCTTCGTGAATACCGATTCAGAACAATACATTTCAGAATACTATAAATACATTTTTCAACTTTGCTACTCCAATCGTATCTTCTATGGTCTTGGACGAGGTGTGGCTGGATTTGGTCGCTGGCGCCTTCCTGCAGATATGTTTCTAACATTTACATTGCCGGTTCCACCTACTAACGAGCAAACGGCTATTGCAAATTTCCTTGATGAAAAATGTAACATCATAGATGCGTTGATTGAAGAGGCAAAAAGTAACTTAATGGATTATAGAAAGTGGAAGGACTCTATTATCTACGAAGCTGTTACTAAAGGCTTGGATTCAGATGTCGTTCTAAAAGATACCGATATACCATTTGTAGGAAAAATACCTTCTGCATGGCGTTGCGTTAAGATTGCTCGTGTATTGGAAAACTCAAAAAACGGTATTCGCGTTGGTCCTTTTGGAAGTTCACTAACTAATGCAGTTGTCTCTTCTGCCGAAGGTACAGTTAAAATATATGGTCAGGCAAATCTCATAAGGAAAGATTTTGCTTATGGAGACAAGTATGTGACTGAGGAAACATATGAAAGGCTCAAAGAATACGAAGTAAAACCAGGTGACGTTGCGGTTTCTATGATGGGCACAATCGGAAAGTGCTGCGTCATACCAGAGGGTATTGACTTGGGAATAATGGATTCTCATTTAATAAAAATACGACTAAATGAATTGATTGTTCCAGCGTATTTTGAATATGTATATGAGAGTTACGTAGTTTTCTCACAGTTGCTATATTTGTCCAAAGGATCAATTATGACAGGATTAAATTCTTCAATCGTCAGAAGTGCGTACATAACACTACCAGATATTCCAACCCAAGAAAGGATTGTTGAATACCTAAATAATAAACTTGAAATTATCGATGCAATTATTGCCAAAAAAGAAAATCTGATTGAAGATCTTGAACTATACAAAAGATCATTGATATTCGAAGCAGTGACAGGAAAGCGAAAGGTGGTGTGACCCATGAATGAGACTGAAAAGACCTTTGAGGAATTCATCGAGTCTTACCTCATTTCAGAAGAGGGCGGCTGGACAAAAGCTACGGATGCAGGACTTCGCAGTGAAGAGAGTCGTGGTATGAATCTGGACATTGTGACGCTGACGGATTTTGTAAAGGCTACTCAGCCGATGGCATGGAAGCGATTTGAGCGGATGTGTACCATCAACCCCGTACGCCAGTTCTACAAGTCCTTTGAAAGTGCCGTAACGCAGGATGGGCTGATTTCTGTTCTTCGTTATGGTTTCAAGCACCGCGGTGTTAGTTTCCGTGTGTGTTATTTCAAACCGGAATCCGAACTGAACGATCTGGCTGTAGCAAACTATCAGAAGAATGTGTGCCAGTGCATTCGCCAGTGGCACTACTCGGAGCAGAACAAGAACAGCATTGATATGCTGCTTGCTGTAAACGGCATCCCGGTTATCGCCATTGAACTGAAGAACCAGTTGACGGAACAATCCGTGGATGACGCGAAAAAGCAGTGGGCATACAACCGCAATCCCAAGGAGCCGGTATTCGGCTTCAACAAGCGCATTCTGGCCTACTTCGCCTGCGACCTTTACGATGTATATATGACCACGAGACTGGAAGGTCCCGTGACAAACTTCCTGCCCTTCAACCAGGGGAGCAATGGCGCAGGCAGA
>CANQTM010000082.1 GCA_947626825.1 uncultured Bacilli bacterium
ATGGAAGCATGATCCCACTGCTGGCCAGGCTCCATGTTAAGTCCGCGTCTGCACAAAATAGTAATCCTTTCACAGCCCGCTGTAAGGCTCTGCTGCATTGGGACCGCTTTCAGGCTGAGCTGTACAATAAGATCCCCTATATCCGCAACGTATTCCGCTAATAATACAACCGAAATGCTGTTTTCGACAATCATGTCGCACAGGATCTGATTGATATCAATGTTATTATGCGTATTCCAGAATAAATATTTCATAATTTATCATTCAGCCGTTATATACAACCGTCCTCAAACAAGTACTTGTGATACCAATTAGTCCTACTACAATATTTATGATTATTTATCATTATTGCTGCCATTAGCTATGCCTTCACAACTCTTCTCTTCGAAGTTGATACAAACGTATCCTTGCTGAACGGCCCCTGATAAGCTTCTTCATCAAGAAAACTCAACAATACTTTCATATCTTCCTTTTCCGCAGGAAACACACTCTTCTGATCCCCTACCGCAATATCGATCCCGAAATTGCGCGCAAGCCCCTTAATTTCTAATACGCTGAATCTTGTCAAAACTTCGGAATCATTGATCAGAGCAATCTTTCTCCGCGCCCATCTGTTGGCTGATTCCTTAAAGGCGGTTTCATTGCCATTAAAATTAAATAGCGGAGAACCTACAAATCGATCCAAATCTCCGTCGGACGCTGTCCGATAATATTCGGCAAGATTGAACACCTGCCTTGCGTAATAATACGACAGAAAAATCAGGGTGTTTTCCTGAAATACACAATCTACATTTTCTGAAATTATGATGCCGACACGCCTATCTCTCATAAAAGTTGTGTTATCGAACAGAAGACGTATCTTTTTCACCGAAATATACTGATCCTTGCGGAAACGCTGAAACGCTGCCGTAAACTTTTCTCCGTTGTCCGTATTCTCGCAGTATCCAATGCAAACTGCGCGTATGTCCAGATCCTCCATTCCGCTGGGATTGAATAATTCCACAGAAACCGGGTTACGGAATGCGTCTTTCAAATCATCAGAAAGATTAAAACTCTGAATGTAAAGAACCTCATCCTCCAGCGGCATATAACTGCCTGTGAACGCGATTCTCTATTTCCCTGTAAGTTCTACCGCAGAGTCGTCAAATATATGATTGATCTCCCGCTGCGTCTCACTATCTGTCTCCAGCTTATAAATCTTATCTGCCTTGTTCTCCCGAACTATGATAAATATCGTCTTATTTTCAAACATCTTTATTCTCCCATCCCGTTACATCAATCATCAGATTATCAAACATACGAATTACTCGTCCAACTTGTCCATTATTACGGTAATGCTTCCTTTTAGACATCAAGGTAATTGTTTTTTACTTTTTGATGTCACAATATGAAAATGATACCCAAAAAGTGTATAAATAGGGCTGCCCGGCACTTCATTCGAATGTACAAAATAAAGGAATGTTAATATTCCAGCAGCAAGTATCAGCGGCAGATACTGTATGCCTTTAACAAAAGAATCCAGCACCCACGAAATAACCGGGAGTAAATATGTAGAACTGAGCACGATTAGGGTGTTATCGTTTTCCATCGGAACATTCTCAGTCTGGAAATCATACAAGAATGCTTTTTTAGGATAATCCTCAAAAATATACAATGATAAATCAATAATACTATCGCAACTAAGATTACTGTCTTTTCAACTCCAGATAGATTCGCCATAACAGAAGCAATAGCTATATAAAAGAGTTGAAAGGAAAGTGTACCAGTATTGCCTATAACTTTTGTACGATTGGCGGCACTAAAAATAGCTGCAACAACCAAATACGGTGCAAGTATTCCCGCAGTATACAATAATCTTTGAAGTCTGTTAATCACCTTTATATCGCTTCTCCTGTTCTTCCCTTATCTGGCTTTCAATCAGTACTAGCGATATACCAACATCCTCATTCTGTATCCTACCTATTTCTGAAAAAAATCCCTGCGCTTCATCTAATAATGACTTTTCGCTCATATTTTCCGAACTATAATGGACGTATGTATTTCTTCGGTAGAACGAATCAATCCTCGCATTCTTTCTTTTTGATATCGTAGCTGCGGACAAGCTTAGCAACTCCCATATCATCTTCGACCAGCCATCTTCCGTCTGATATAGATTGTCATCAACTGTACGCCCCGATTTAAATTTCAGCAAATTGGTCAGTTCATTTGCTAAACTGTCATTGACATATAAAATTTCATCCGGAACTGCGCAGCCCATCGGGTATGTGCCCCTAAATCCATATTCTCCATTCGTCATTGGATTTGTATCAATCAGAAGATATTGCGCACCGTCATTGATTGTTTTCGGTAAAACATTTCTTCTTTCACCATTCAAATATCCTGCTCTATAGTATGTAAATTCAGGCCATCTTTTATATAATTCAAGCTGATGCATCTCAGCCTGATGAATTGTCAATTGCGGATATGTTGATAGCTTAGCCTGCAAAAGGAGTGAATTAACAGTCAATTTCTTGCTCCGACTCCTGTCTGCATAAACAAATAAAACATCTCCCAGTTCCGGTTTCCTGTCAGAATTAATATCAACAATCGGCTTCTGATGACAATACACTCCGGTTACTGAAAAGTCATAATCTGGAAATACAGTTATCAGTATATTATAGAGTTGCTTTGTAAATCTGGTCGACAACATCGCTACGTAATCTGGTTCATAAGCTTTAAGTCCGCATACCTTGGCTGTTTCAGTCATTGTATCCAAAAGTGCCGCTTCTAGTAAAGGAGTTAAAACATGTATTCTAGTATTAACATCATATGCATTCATTTTTAGATCCTTTCTCTGGATGATAGTTTATTCATATACATAAAATATAACGTGATTCATTTCTACACTTTTGCTAATACAGATAATCTCATGCTAT
>CANQTM010000083.1 GCA_947626825.1 uncultured Bacilli bacterium
ATCATGTGGCTGTGTTTTGTATTTTGGCAATATATTTATAACATCCGTTGCCTGTTCAATCGCAAGCGTTAATTCGCTAAAACTATTTACCCCTTTTTGCAGGTCAGCCGCAGATAATTGTTTCGGTGTTAATTTACCGTTTGATGCAGCGTTTTGTGCGGCATCATACCACTTTTTTGCTTCATCAACATTTCCAGCAGCAGTGGCGATTTCTTCTTTAACCTTAAATCTAACATAAGTAGCAAGAGCTTCTTGGTGTAAGTTTGTTTGCAAAGTATAGTTTAATTTTAATTTTTCATACTTTTCAAACATTTTCTTATATTCAAATGTCGTGTATCCGTCACCAAATAAATCTTTCATTTCATCTGTTACTATAAAATCATCTGCGTCAGAACAATGGCTTAAATTATTTTTTGCTTTTTTGCTATTGCTTGACATTTTAATATCATCGTTTGCATTTTTTAATACAGAACTGCGTTTTTGAATAAAGCCATCTTTCTCAGAATCTTCAAAACTTTTACTCATAAGTTGACGCAAACTGTTAATATTTTTCATATAAAGTTTAACGATATCAGCACCATGATATTTAACATCATCTTCTGAAACATATCCATGTTCTTTTGCATACTGATTTACTGCACTTTGAAGATTATCACGATAATAAGGAAAATCAGTTTTTCTTAATAGATTTTTAAATTTTATTTCATCTATTTCGCCAGTGTCATTTAAAGCATTTAAAATAAAACATTTTTTGCATATATTTATCTTTTGATCTACAGCAAATAAAGGACTTTTACTTGTATAAAAACCAGTAGTTAATGGCAACTCTTGACCACATGAACTACAGATTTTTTTTTGCTGTACTTTTCTAGCAGCCATATTGTCACCTCCTATTTTGCAATAAAAAAAACACCACTTTAATAAGAAGTGTTTTCTAAATATATGTCATATAACATCCATCTTAAAGGTTCACCAGTTTTAGGATGTTTGCCAGCACTTTTATATTTATTTTTTAAACAGGCTGATATAGAAGATGAATTTTTTAATCCGCCATATAATGCCCCATCAGCTAATGAATTAAAGATTTGAAAATCATTTAGACAAATAATTTTTTGAGATTTTTTATTTTTTAAAGATAAAGCAGTATTAATCTCTTCATTAGTCATTTTTATAAAATCTTCATAGTATCTCCAAACTAAAGGTTTTTTAGTTATTGGATGTTTGCCAGACGATTTGGTTTGACCTATACAGCAACCAGATATATTATTTATATTATAAAAATCTTCTGCATCTTTTACGGAGTTAAATACTTGCTTATTATTTAGGCAAACAACTTTATGAATACTAGCATTTTTCTTTGACTGTTCTGGATTATATTTACATAATCCTAAATCATTGCAAGTCTTTAAATATTTATTTATAAGTGTTGATTGATTAGAAAGATGCAATTCCTTTTTTATTTCCTTGCAAGAATATCCCTTATTCCATAAATTACATATTTCTAAAGTTAAAGATGATAAACAATCTTTTTCACATTTATCCCAATCTACCCTAGAAAAATCATATAATTGTGATAATTTTGAATCTAATATAGATTTTTTGATCCATTCTTTTTCTGATTTTCTACAATCAATTACTATATATGTATTATTGTCAAATCCATTTTCTTTCGCAATGATTTCTTTATATTTATCATTTTGAATTTCTTCTTCTAAAGTTCTACCTCCAACATATTGAAAACTACGTTCATAATGTTGCGAACCATGAGTTTCACACAAAATACCGTCAAAATAGAAGTCATATTTTTTATTACCTGACCATTCAAATTTTTTCTGCATTTCAAATTTAATGCCTAATTGTATTAAAACAGAACGCATAAATTTTTCGGGTTTGCTAAATCCATCTGTGCAAAATTCACATATAAAACCGTTAGCTTTTATAGAATGAACGGTTCTATATTTTATATTACCGCAATATGGACATTTCCATTCTAAACGACGTCTTGAACCATTTGTAACTTTATATCCATCTTTTTTATTCTTTAAATATATAGCTATATCTGGATCAGTTTGCCATAAGTTAGTATATTTTTGATTGAGTCTTGATGAAACACTATTATAATTATTGGAACAAACAGGACATCCATATCCTTTTGAAACAGTAGATATAAAATCTGGTCGTGTCATAAATTTAAAACCACATTTATGTCTTACAAGAATTTTAGTTCTTGCATTTGCATATTCACCAATAACTTCAAAATCATTTCCATGTTGTTTATACATTCGTTTTTTGAAATCATCTGTAGTCAATTGCTTACCCAATTTCTAACCTTCTTTCACTAACCTCATGACATATAAAATAGCGAGAGAGTGGGCGAGGTTAGTAACCCATAATTGGTAGCTACTCCAATTATTTCTCTCGCATGGTGTAATTATTTTTGGTTAAAAAATAACATTCTATTAGTCATTATTTGTTTCTATAAATAAAAAAAACAGTCATAAAAACTGCCTAGAAAGTTTGTGATGAGAATTGAACTCACATCGCTTGGGTGGAAGCCAAGAATCTTACCATTAGACCACACAAACAAAAATAGAAGAGCGGACTACTAATAAAATAATCCACTCATCATATCAACAAAACTGGTTTCGTTATGGTGCTTTGCCACCAAATACAGGTCTCGCACCTGTTCAGCCTGTTTATTCTCTATGCTAAAGAGTAATTGCAAAGTTTTAACGTTGCCAGTACAACGAAGGCAAATGTCTTATGCTTTAAAAGTAATATTGATAATAAATTTATAATATTTTACTCATTAAAAAGTTATTTTTAATTTTTAATAATCCAACTCT
>CANQTM010000084.1 GCA_947626825.1 uncultured Bacilli bacterium
CATATATTCTGAAATTTTTGCCATTCTTGCTTCTGTGTACCTCATAGCTGCTGCTCCGTCTCCATCTACGGAGCCAAAGTTTCCGTGTCCATCGATTAACATATATCTCATTGAGAAGTCTTGGGCTAGTCTTACCATAGCATCATATACTGAGCTATCTCCATGTGGATGGTATCTACCTAGTACGGAACCTACTGTGTTGGCGCATTTTCTGTACGGTTTGTCTGATGTTATTCCGTCTTCATGCATTGCATATAGTATTCTTCTGTGTACTGGTTTTAGTCCGTCTCTTACGTCTGGAAGTGCTCTTGATACGATTACGCTCATCGCATAGTCTATGTAGGCTGTTCTCATTTCTTTTTCGATGTCACGTTCTATTATTTTTCCGTCCATTCTTTCTTGTCTTTCTTCCATTCTTCTAACATCCTTTCCTTAGTCTTTGCTTACTTTCTTACATTTGTATTATACTAAAATCAATGTTTTTTTGCAAGAGTATTTTTAAAAGAGTTGAAAATTTGTTAATTTTATTGAAATATAGTTATGCTTTGTGTATATTTTTTATTTTTTCTTCCAGTATATTAGATTATGTTACTTTTTATTATATAATAATTTAAATAGGAGGTTTTAACATGGAAGAAAAAATTCCTAATAATTTAGAAGTAGGGGAAAGAATAAGATCAATTAGAGAACAACTAAAAATGAATCGTGAAAGATTTTCTGAAATGATAGATGTCTCTGATGTGTTTTTAGGTCAAATAGAAAGAGGAGAACGTTCTCTTAGCCTAAAAACTTTATGTCGTATTGTTGCTTTTACTGGTGTATCTACAGACTTTATATTATTTGGTAACATAAATAACAATACTACTATTCATAAAATCAACCAAATATTGTCACAAAGTTCTAAAGAACACATTGAATATTTTTATGAAATCATTAATTGTTCTCAAATATTCTTTAAAACTTATAAAGATGATATGGAATAAAACCTCCTAAGGAGGTTTTTATATATGTACACATTAATCAATCACTTCAATTTCTGTGCTAACTCTAACTGTTCCTTAGTTAAATTAAAATCTTGTCCATTATTCTTTATTAAATTATGTAGAACTTCTATAGTTCTTGCTTCATTAATAGTTTTTTCAATAGGTGCTATATCTTTCAGCTCTTTCTCTATTTTTTTATATTCCCTTTCCATTCCATCAAAATCTTTACTTTCAAAATATCCCCTCCAATTTTCAATATACTTATTTGTATTATCAATCGCTTTATACTGCTTATTAAAAGAATCTTCAATATTATTTTCTACACTATTTAAAATAACATTCTTTCCTGTCTTGATAGTATTTGCTATCGTACTATTAATTTTTCCAGCTTGTCTTATCTTATCCACCACAGTATCAATTAAGGAAGAAACTCCATCAATAAGCCCACCCGTCTCAACCGCACTTTGCATTTGTGAAACACTTTCAAAATTCCCCGTAAAAATTCCTATCGCACTCTTTCCTAAATCTATAGCATCATCAATAGTTTTCTTAACCCCATCTTTAAAACCAAAATTCAAAAAATTATCTTTAATATCAATAACCTGCTCCTCCACAAAATCAGGTAACAAAGCTCTTATTCCAATATCAAAAGCCGTATTAATAGTCTTTCCCAACACTGTCTCTAAAAAATTCTTCTGTGTCTTTTCATTTACTAAATCATTATTCAAATTAATATTATTATCCTTTTCTAAACCATTTATTTCCATATAAAATCATTCCTTTCTTTTTATAATTAATATTCTATGCGGATGTGCCATTTGGGACAGGCACAAACGATACATCAATGTGCCATCTGGGACAGGCACTAATGATACATCAATGTGTCATCTGGGACAGGCACTAATGATACATCAATATGTATTTTTGTATATGTTTGACTAATTTATTGAAAAATGCTATTTTAAGAAGAAATTTCAACTTATATTTTAGCTTTTTATAAATTAACTTCCTCAAACTTTCTAATAGTAGCACTTTTTAACTGTTTGTATTGTAATTTATATATACTTATTTAATATTTTCTCTATATATAATTACTCAAATTTTTTATAAAAATTGCTTAAATTGCATTTTTATTAGTTAATAATTTTTTGTATTTATATTTTTTGTTCATTTTTTCTTATTCACTTCCTTTTGTTAATTTTTTACTTTATTATTTTTTCTATTTTTAATTAATTTTGACCACCTTCTTATCCCTACTTCCTGTTCGTAGTCTTTGTCTCCTAAGAGCACTATATCTTTTGTGCTTTTTACACTATATGTAAACTCTTTTCTTTCTATTTTTCCCTCCTTTCTAGAAATCCTATATTTATCTCCTTTCTTTTTATGCCTAGCTTCCTAGCATCTTCTTTTCTTATTTTTCTTGCTCTTTTCTTTCTATTTTCTTCTTCTTTTCTTTTTCTTTTGTTAACTCATTTTTCTCTTTCTTCTTTTTTATATTTCCCATCTTTTTCATGAACTTTTTGTTTCTTTTTATTTTTTATATTTTTCTTTCTCTTAATGTTATTTTATCAACAAATTTTTTTATTTGCTTATTTTTCATTTTCATTTGTGTTCATTTTTATTACTCTTTTATTTTTTATTCTTTTGCTTTTTTATTTCTTCTTTTTTTCATTTACAGTTTTTACCTTTTATGTTTTTTCTTTTCTTCTGCCTTTTTATTTATTTAATTACATTTTTTATTTTATTTAATTATTTTTTTATTTTATTTAATTATTTTTTTATTTTATTTAATTATTTTTTTATTTTATTTAATTATTTTTTTATTTTATT
>CANQTM010000085.1 GCA_947626825.1 uncultured Bacilli bacterium
GATGCAATATACAAAAATTTAATGACTGATGCTTATGAAGCTGGTGTTGTAATTAATAACTATAATTCAGTATTAAATAATAAGTTATTTGAAGTGAAAGATGAAATCATAGAAAACTGCCATCAAATCAAAAAGCTCTTACCGATGTAAGTGAAGAAGAAAAGCAAATAGAAGAAGCCAACATTGAAATTGATATCGTTAGTGAGTTAGTTAAAAAGCTCATCAATGATAATTCAAATAAAGCTCAAGATCAGGAAAAATACCAAGAACGATATAATGAATTACTATCAAGATATGAAAAGGCAAAAAACTATTAAAGGAATGTGAAGAAAGAAACCAATCTAAAACTAAAAAAGGAATTGTCATTGAAGATTTTATTAAAACTCTAAAAGAAACAAATTCAAGCCTAACATCATGGTCGGATTCCATTTGGCTTACATCAATTGATAAATGCATTATTAATGAAGACAATACGATAGAGTTCCACTTTAAAAACGGAAGCAAAATAAAAGTATAAATATTTATTTGATAAACCACCACTAGCTATTATGACTTTGGTGGTTTTTGTTTGTTTATAGCCTGCGTTCAATTGTAAGCGGTAATTCCCCTATATATAAATAAAAGAAGCCTTCCTGTAAAATAAAAGCAGGAGGGTTTTTAATTATGAATGCATATAATGAAGAATTTAAAGCAGAAGTTGTAGAAGAATATCAAAAAACAAAAAGCATAAAAAAAACATGTGAAAAATATCAAATAGCTAAGTCAACAGTGTACAAGTGGCAGAAAGAATTAAGATCAATAGAAGAAGGGTTAGTAAATATAAATAATTACCAAACAATAACTTTGCAAACAGAAAGAAAATATGTGAAACAGCGCAAAGAGGCAAACTTTTTATATAGTTTTATTGCAAAGTCTCCTTTTTTCATTTTTTCTTTAACGCAAAATTGGAAGAAATACAATGATTTTGTGCAAATTTAGAAATGCACATTTTTTAAATTGCCTTAAATTATTTTACAAATTTTAATGAATGAAAGAAAAATAATGATTTTTTTATTATTAATAAAAATTCTACAAAATAAACATGTTTTATACATAAAATTTTTTCTTAAGGCAAATCTTTAAATCTTAATTTTATAAAAAATTAATTTTAGTATTTAATTTTTATATAATGATTTTGATTGATTATATTTGGGAGGATTGCAAATTTATGAAAAGAAGAAATATTATTGCATTTATAATGTTTATATGTGCTTTTGTTTTAGTTGGCGTTGGTGTTTTATCATCTTGTAGTAAAGTAAGTGGTAATAGTACTTATAATTCAACACCAACAAATAGTTCAAGTTCAAATCAAAATTCATCTAATAAAGAAAGTAATAGTTCAACACCTTCTTCAAATTCAAGTAATGAACCAATAAAGAAAGTAACAATTACTTTTGATGCTAATGGTGGATTATTTAAAGATAATACATCTTCTAAAAAAATAAATATTGATAGTGGTATATATGATTTAAATAGTGTTGAAATACCAACATATACAAATCATTATTTTGAAGGTTGGTATGATAATGAAGATTCATCTAAAGGCAAATTATATAAAGGAAGTATTAATGTTATTAATGATATTACATTATATGCTTCATATAAAGATGGGTATTCAGATACATATTTAAATGCTGAAGGATTTTCGGAATGGGATAAAAATGATTTTAGTTCATTAAATTATTTAAATTATAAATTAATAAAAAATATTAAAGATAAAGATATTTCAAATCCTAATAATTTTGATTTAAATCAATTAGTTGAAATGAAAGAAATTGCAAAAACTGATGGAGAAAAATATACAATAAAATGGTTTTCTTCATGGAATGGTTATTCTCTTTCAAATGAAATTGTAAATGGTATTACTAAAATACAAACAGATTCTTTTTCATATTCAGTAAAAGAAAATTTGTTTTATGCTGCAGTTTATAACTTAGAAAATAGTTCTCTTCGCAAATATGCTTTTAAAATAAATGTATTAACTCCTGTTACTGCAATATTTTATATGTATAGTCAAGACTTTTGGATAAATAAAGATTTATCAAATCAAACAAATAAAAGTGATTATGTAATAGAAATACCAAATTGTTATAATGGTGATTATGTAACATTACCTAAAGTTACAATAAATAATGGTTATACTTTTAAATGTTGGAAAAACCAAAGAGGTGAAATCATTTCTGATGATAAAGTAATGCTTACTGAAGCGATGTACTGTTTTCATGCAGAATATGAAGATATTACATTACATCTTGAAGATAAGACATTGACATTTAGTCCTTATAAAACAATGAAACTTGATGTTCCATCAAGTAGTACATTTGCTGGATATTATAGTGGTGATGTTCAATATTTTGATAAATCAGGTAATTTATTAAAGCCAATAGATTATAGCGATTTAATGAAATTAGAAGCAAGATATAATTGTACATTGTCACTTAATAATTCAGATTCATCAAAAGGAAACATTAATGGACAAGGTAATTATGTTAGTGGTACTAAAGTAACAATAAAAGCAACTCCAATTTCAAATTATAGTTTTGAAGGTTGGTATCAAAATACAAAATTAGTTTCAACAGATAATATATATACATTTGAAATGCCAAAAGAAAATGTAGTTTATGAAGCTAGATGGGCTTCATATAC
>CANQTM010000086.1 GCA_947626825.1 uncultured Bacilli bacterium
CGTCTAAAGAAAGAAAGTCCTCTATCGTCATTCTTGGCTGCTGAAGAGCCGCCCTAAAGCCAGCCGGAAGATCGGAAGCATTGAGCTTATCGTCCTCATAGAGCTTATATACGGTTCTAATTATTTTTCGGAGCAATTCTTCTGTTAAAATTTTAAACGGATGGAGATAAACGTTCCGGTACATCTGATACCGCGCGTACAAATAGCCCTCTATGTCGGGAAGATACTCTTGTGCTATACAGGTGGTAGCAGTTCCATCCTCAAGAATGCCTATACGGAAACCACGAATCAGATGATCGATATCAATCAAACCATATGATACGCCTGTCGCCAAAGAATCACGGCGGATATAGTCCAGTCTGTCCGCGTCAATCTGGCTTGAGATAAGAGAGCGAAAGATCTTATTTATATTGATATCTTTCGTGTCGAAGCCAGGACCTGCATTTTCCTCATGCTGCAGCAAGATAAACTCTGCAACTTCATTATAGAATCTTTTTTCAGACTCAGAATCTTCGTTTTTAAACCAAGAATCAAGGACCCGACGCAAGCTTTTCTCTTCTTCACCCTCTTTGTCTTTGTTTTTCCCTACGTCTTCGCTCTTCTTCTCCTCGCCCGTACCATTCATCCCGTCGTTCGCGTCCTTTTCCTCTTCGTTCTTTTTAGTCCTATCCTCATTTTTGATGATGTCGACGGTCCATCGTTCATGTGGGACCTTCTGAGCGTTTGGAAGCACATCTTCCAAGGCATGGGAAAAAGGCGTGTGGCCAAGATCATGTAAAAGTGCTGCCGCCAAAAGAACGTCTTTCTTCCTTTCAGTAATCAAATCGGATCGCCCCAACAATCGAAAATACTCCTCAAAGTGGGCGATTATTCGCTGCATAACGGCAAATGTCCCGATTGAGTGGGCAAAACGGGTATGATCAGCACTGGGAAAGACGTATTGCGCCGTAGCCAATTGTCGAATCCGCCTAAGGCGTTGAAACTCCGGTGTGTTGATAATATCTAAGAATCTTTGCGGGATCGCAATATCTCCATGAACATTATCCCGGATATGCTTGCACCCGTAATCCTGATTATTCATCCGCTTTATCTCCTCCTGTCTTCTTTACCTTTCCGTTGCTACTGTCTTACAGAATCAAAGATGGTTTTATATTCTCGCTCTCGCGCTCAAACTTCTCCAACGTCTCTCTGAGAAAGTCCATGAACTGCGCAATATCTAAGGTTTTTTTGTTTCCTTTCAAACGATAATAGAAGTAAAAAAAGTTGATTTTGCTTCCCTGATTAATTTGAAATCCTATATCCTGAAGAGAGACCACGCGATCTTTCCATATGACATAAGTCCTACTGCAATCCAATTCCTTGTGTCGGATGCTCTGGGGCACATATACCAGCGTTTCCAAATTGTAAGTGCCTTTGCACGTGTCCCAAAACGCCTTTAACTTGTTGTTGTGTTCTTCACGCTCGTTTTCTGAGAAAAAGGTATAGAGGACATCGTTAGGATCTTTGGACGCCCTCGGTGCGTTTGCGTTGTCAAAAAAACGTTGAACCAGTGTTTTTTCCGCCTTCCCATTCTCTCCCTCTGGCTGAAGAAGCCAGCTTGGTTTCCAGCCATGAACATAAAACTGAAATTCAGCGTGAGATTTCCACATTGCCGAAAGGTAATCGCGGGACTCATATTGCACGATCGCGTCAAACAACTCTTTATATTGCTGCTTTTGCTTTTCGTCGGCATTATTAAGAAAATCATGGTAGGCACTGCGTAGGTCTGCGTCGCTGCTGCGGAAATATCTTTTACCATTCACCTTCTTGATATCCGGCATTCCCAATAAATCCCGCATGACCGGCATCCCACCGTGCAGCCGTTTTTTATCCGGATTGTTAAACCGATTAAGCAAATCCTGGATATCCTGTTTATCAACCTCCAAAAGAGGCTCTGGCGTCAAGCGGTCATCCTGATCCAGCAGCACCAACTGACGGGCTGTTTCAGCAAACGCTTTCTCAACATCGCTGTCTAAGGCATTCTGACGGGCCGTTTCCGTTGACCCAGTCTTATCATCGCTATTCAAAACACTTCCTGGGCTGGTTTCATATATCGCGCAAAAGATCTGAAGAAAGGCCTTATATAGTTTCAGCGTGTCCTCATACATCTCCTCTGGGCAGCTTTTTTCAAAAAACCGTTCCAGTGCGTCCTTTCGGCCAGGAGCCGTTATTTGGCCCATCACCTGTTCTTTGAGGGACACTGCGCGCTTGAACAGTTCCTTAACGTCATCACCAACAGGAGCTTTCGCGGTCATGTTGCTTTGAAAGCGGGTGCTGAGGCTTGACAGCCGCATAACATCCCGAAGAAAACCCTTCTTCTCCTCCGCATAGCAGTACGAGGCATATTTATCCAAAAGATAGACGCTCAAAAAATTATTGTGATACGTAGTAGCATGGTGAGAGTATATCCACTGAGACTCAAAATTGGCGGCATCCAGCGCGCCTTGGATCACGCTTAACGCACTTTTGTGGTATGCGGGAAAAATACGCGGGGAGTTGCCTTCTGTGATTTTTTTCCACAAATTGTGTCTATCGGTGTTTGATGGTGGAGTCGTACCGGTAAAAATAAGG
>CANQTM010000087.1 GCA_947626825.1 uncultured Bacilli bacterium
TGGCGACTCCTTTTAATAAATTTATACCTACATTATACTCCACTTAGCCCAAAATGTCAACACTTTTTTGAAAAAATGCCTAATCATCAAGTTCCGTAATCACAAACTTCATAATAACTCCTGTTTTTATCATTCTCATTATAGCGCAAAAATCAATACTTTTTGCAAAAAAATATTTATATTATCAATCTTTTTTGTTTTTCACTTCAAGAAGTTGTTTGTTGCTGGCATTTGTAGGGGAAATGATTTTTCTTCCAAGTTCTTTCTCATATCTTTGTCTCGTTTCACCTGCAAATTTGCCACCACGCTTAGCGATTTCTTTGTTTTGATTGAATGTTTCTGGCTTTTCTTTTTGTGAGAGTTCAGTTGTGGTGACTTCGGCAAGCATATTTAGCACCAATTCTATATTAGTCATGTTATCACGCAAATTTTCTTTTTTCAAGCCTTTAAGTTTCTTGTATTCTTTAACGCTTAGCCCAGACCATGCTTTTGTCATTTCATTTGTAAGAATGGCATAATCTTTTTCTTGTGTTATTCCTCGCTGTTGCCATTCCGCTGTCAGTTCTTTTCGCATTTTGATTGTCATCATGCGCTGCGTAATCCATTCCTCTGGATAGCCTTTCTCACGATAGGTCGCAATGGCTCTGTCTATTGCTTTTTGTGGATCAGCAATTTCATCAAGCCTTTCGCTTCCAACTTGTGCAAGCCAAACTTTAAATGGCTCAGCCTTTGGACTTGGGATAGATTGAACAAGCCTGAGAACATCTTTTGTTGATCCGGCCAAAACTTTCCTTTTTTTGCCGTCCTCATTAATCATTTCTACCTGGGGACAATTTGTCCCTAGGTAAGCACCCAAATCAACATCTCTCTTTCGTAGTTTTTTTAGATAGTCAGTTGGATTGGCACTGTCGGTTAAAACTGCAACAACATCCACCAAACTAAACCACCAATCTTCCTTTTCTTCATCCCATTTAGTTCTTACTTTTCTATTTTCAAAAACTTTGATATTTGCCATGGCTTGTTCTCCTATGCTTATATGATAACATAAACAAGCGAAATTTGTATCAAAAATCATTAACTTTTTGTCAAACAAATGAAAACTTTTTTGTATGAATGTAAATCAAAGTTCCAAATCGTTTTATATCAATTTAGGCAGTTTTAAAGCGTAAAATTTAGCAAAAAAATCGATATTTGGTGTCAAATGGTGTCAATTTTTCAAAATTGTTGACAATAGTTTTATTTTCAAATATACTTTTTGTGTGTAAAATAATGGAGTATAGAAAGGCAGGGCTCGCACACTTTGCCAGCAGGGAAATTTCTTGGTAAGGCGGAGGTCACGGGTCCGATTCCCGTCAGCAGCTCCATATAAAGTAAGTAAAAAGTCTTAATTGAGGAGGAAATATGAGTGACAATGATTATATGAAAATCGCCATAGAAATTTCAAAAAATTCAAAAACGCCTTATGGAGCCATCATTGTCAAAAACGATAAAATAATTGGGCGAAGTGATGCGGCAGAAAATCAGGATAAGTTATATCATCACGCAGAATATAAAGCAATACAAGATGCTATAAAAAAGAATTCACTTCATAATCAGTTATGCGGTGCTACAATATATAGTTCTTGCGAGCCTTGTTTGATGTGTTTAGGAGCAATCTTATATGAAGGCATTGATAAAATTGTGTATGGAGCAACAATTTATGATAGCAATGAATTTTATTGCGAAGAAACTTGTGTTTCTATTAAAGATATAATAAAACTGTCTGGCAAAAAAGTTGATGTTATAAATATAATGAGAGAAGAAGCGTTAGAAGTTATAAAAAATGCAAAATTATTGAAATAACTTTTGATTTTCGCAAAATCAAACGGTTGTCGCGAAATCAAATTTGATTAAATTTTGATTATTTTTGATTTTTAATCAAAAAAATGGCTGTCGCAAAATCAAACGACAAAAATCAAAAGTCGCCTTTTTGGGACATACAGCCACACAAAATTTATCACCCTAAAGCTCACTTTTTTTGCAAAAAGTTCGAAGTGGCGGGCGTAAATTTTGTCTTTCGAAAAAATGATGGACATTTTTTCGAGGACAACGAAAGCAGCACTTCGAAGTTTGAATTCAAAAAATACTTTTTTATTTTGAAATTAAACAAAAATGTGTTTAATTGTTTAAGGGGAAGAATGAAAACGAAAAACATAAATGAAAAGGCAATTTGTAAGTTGTATTCAAATTATGATGAAGACAGCCGCTTGATAAAGAGCAGGCATGGCCAACTTGAATATCTTACAACTATGACTTATATACATAAATATCTTAAAAATGGTATGAAAATTTTGGAAGTTGGCGCTGGAACAGGCCGTTATTCTATCGCACTTGCAAAAGAGGGATATGACGTCACGGCTGTCGAACTTGTCAAAGCCAACTTGCGTATTTTGAAGAAAAATGCAAAGGGTGTAAAAAACATCCAAGCTTTTCAGGGTGATGCGCTTGACCTATCCAAATTGGCAGACGAAAGCTTTGACAT